>JAHFDC010000077.1 GCA_023249205.1 Candidatus Methylomirabilota bacterium | reverse complement strand
GAGCCGAAGATGATCAGGTAGCCCATGGCGCCGACGGCGGCGCCGGTCCAGCGGGCGTGCGCCAGTTGACCGGTCGCGAGGCTCACGGCCGTCATGAAGGCGCCGGCCAGGAGCATCTGCCAGGCGGTCGCCACGAGCGGCGGGACGGCGAGGCCGGCGCGCCGCGACCAGATGGAGCCCACGGCCCAGGAGAGGGCGGCGAAGAGGAGGGCTGCCTCCCCCCAGAGATCGGCCCCCTGCACCGCCTGGAGCTTCGGCCAGAGGAGGACGGCGACCCCGACGAACCCGAGGCTCAGGCCGGTGGCCGCGCCGGCCGTGAGGCGGCTGCCGCCCGGCAGGAGGCGTTCCAGCAGGGCCATCCAGAGGGGGACTGTGGCTACGAGGAGCGCCGCGAGCCCCGAGGCCACGTACTGCTCCGCCCAGACCACCGCCCCGTTGCCTCCCACGAGGAGGAGGAGACCGATCAGGAAGAGGACCCGCAGGTCGCGGGCGCTGACGGCGAGCGGCTGCCCGAGCGCGCGGGCGACGGGCAGGAGGAGGAGTCCGGCCGGCAGGAAGCGCAGCCCGACCATGACGGCCGGGGGGATCGTCTCCACCCCGACCCGGATCGCCAGGTAGGTGGATCCCCAGAAGATGTAGACCGCCCCGAACGCGAGGAGGAGCAGGACGCGCCGCCGGAGAACGGGGGGCACTTTCGCTCCGCGCTCTCCGTGCGCGATCTCCCCGACCCTTCCCGTCACCGGCCCTTCCGGCGTTCCCACGCCACCCCCCTCGCTCCCCTCCCCGGGGTTGGAAAAGTTGTTCTATAGGACAAGTTGCCGGATGCTGTCAAGCGCGCAGTCCGGTGCCCGGAGAGGATCCAACGCACCGGTGAATGGGGTCAAGGTGGGAAGCGGTCGCGCCGGGAAGGACCTCCGATGCCTCAGGGGCCGCAGCAGTGCTTGAACTTCTTGCCGCTGCCGCAGGGGCAGGGGTCGTTGCGGCCGGGCCGGGGAGCGGCGGCCGGTCGCGCCTGGGGGAGGAAGCGGAGGTGGATGCCCGTCTCCGTCCGGATCGCCTCCATCCCCAGGGGAGCGAGGAGAGGGATCCGGGTGAGCAGGGCGAGGAACGTCTCCAGGAGGCCCTCCTCGCTCTCCAGCCCGATCTCCCGCAGGAGGTGGGCCGCCGCGTGGGCGACGGCGAAGGCCTGGGGGAAGTCCTGGCGCCCCTCCCGGAGGCGCTCCGCGAAGGCCGCCTGAGTCGCGGGGAGAATCCGCCCGTCCACGGCCACCTCCGCCTCCGCCAGCAGGCACGCGGTGAGCGTGAGGGCGAGGCGGACGCGCGATTCCGGGGCCAGGGCGTCCTCGGGGGGGGCGGGGAAGCCGACCGGCTCCCCCCGGAGGAGGGTCCGGGCCCACTCCTCGTGCGCGAAGCCCAGCTCGAGCGCCTTGCGGTCGGCGGCGCGGGCGAGCAGCCAGTCCTCGATCATGGCCAGGGCGACCCGCTTGGGCCCCTGGATTTCTCGGCTTGGCGTGGGCAGGTGGAAGTGGTACAGGAACGGGACTATCTCCCGGGCCAGGCCGAACTCGGTGGCGGTCGCGGGCGTGAGCAGCACCCAGAGCCCGCCCGGCGTCACCAGGATGCACCGGCCGGGGTCGGCCCCGGCGGCGCGGAACGGACGCGCGTCCACCAGCAGGAGGTTCCGCTCCCGCCCCTGGCCGATCCGCTCCATCAGGGTCCGGGCGAGGCCGGCCAGGAGCTCCGAGGGAGCCTCCAGGCCGTGCTGCTCGGTCACGAGCCCGGGGAACTCGGGACCGTCGTAGCGAATCAGGCCGAGGGGGGTAAGACGCATGCGGGAAGTCTAGAGGCCGGCCAGCCAGCCGTCCAGCCGATTGCGGATAGGCGCGCCGGGCGGAGTGTGCTACAAAGACCGGGCGCCCGGCCCCCCGCTGATCGCCACTCCCATGGTCGCCGGCTGGCCCGGGGGTCAAGGCTCCGGCTCCCGGTGCCGTTCCTCCACCTCACTGCCCGCGGAGAGCGCGCGGGGTGCCCCGTGACCGCAACCGCCGAAGGCATCGTGCTCGCCGTCGTGGCGGCCATCCTGTGGGGGATTGACCCCTTCTTCGCGCAGCGGGCGCTCCGGCGGGGGACGCCGGCGCAGGTGGTTTTCTGGACGCTCGTCGTCGCCTCGACCCTGCTCCTCATCGCCCACGCCGCCCTCATGGGGCTCGCGCCGCTCGGAGCCGTCTCGGGGCCGACGCTCACCGCCTTCGTCCTGGCGGGAGGGGCCAACTACCTGCTCGGGCGGACTTTTTACTTCTCCAGCATCCGGGACGTGGGGGTGGCCCGTTCCGTCCCCATCAGCAGTACGTATCCCCTCTTCGCCGCCACCTTCGCGGTCCTGGGCCTGGGGGAGATCCTCACGCTGCGACGGGCGCTGGGGATTCTCCTGGTCGTGGTCGGGACCCTCTGCATCACGACGGACCGGGTCAGGCTATGAGGCTGCAGACCCGGGGGTATGTGTATGCGCTCCTCACGGCCGCGTCCTTCGCCTGGGTCCCCGTCCTGGCGCGGGTGGGGCTGCGTGAGACCCACTACCTGACGGGGGTCACGCTTGCCGTCTGGTCGGGCACCGCGCTGGTCGGCCTCGGCCTGCTCCTGACGGGCCAGGGGCGAGGCCTGGCCCGCCTGGACCGCTGGACAGTCCTCTTCATCGTCCTCTACGCCGTCACCAGCCTGGGGGCCATCACTGCCAACTACGCCTCGCTCGTCCACATCCCGGTGGTGCTGTCGGCTCCCATCACCGCCACGTACCCGGCCTTCGCCCTCATCTTCGCCTTCCTCCTCCAGCGGAGGACGCAGGTGATCACGCCCCGGGTGCTGGCCGGGACGCTGGCCATCGTAGTGGGCGGGGTCATGCTGGTCTGGTGAGAAAGCCGTGACGCTGGAAACGATCGTGCGGATGCTCCAGGAGTGGGACCGCCGGCTGAAGCGGATGCGCCTGCGGAGCCTCCAGGTCCCCGAGGAGGAGGCGGGGCGCCTGCGCCCAGCCCTGGGGGAGGTGGCCGCCGCCTTCGAGGCCGCCCGCTCGCGGTGGGAGGCGGGCCGGGTCCTGACCCTGGGCCCGCTGCCCGCGTTCCTCAGCGAGATGGAGGCGGCGCTCCAGGCCGTGGCCGCCGCCTACGCGAAGCACCGGGCGACCTTCCTCGCATTGGGCATGCTGGAGCGGGAGGAAGCGCAAAGCCCATAAAGGCTCCTTTGGAGCCTCTTGGGGCACTCCACAAAAGGGGAACGCAGTAGCCAGTTCACCCCGGCTTACGAAGTGAGCCCTCTTGTCGGGGAGAGACTCGGAATTGCAACCGTGGATCTCGGAACTAGACTGGCAGTATGGATCGGAGTATAGTTCTGCGAGAACCGAGGAGTGCCATGATTCAGTCTGTCGATTTCCGGAACTTTAAAGTCTTGTGGAAAACGAAGCTCGATCTAGGGCGGTTCACGTTGATCGTGGGGCCCAATGGCAGTGGGAAAACTACTGCCCTTCAGGCCCTCCAAGCCGCGGCAAATCCAGGCTCCTACACCTTCGAGCACCTCGCAAGTGTCGGCTATCCGTGCAGCACAGTTGAAGTGGTAGTTCATTGGGGAAATCCATATAATGGCTTAACAACAAAGGCGATTTGGCCCTCGGCGGGTGACCGCGATCAAATCTATCAAGACCAAGAAGGGCGGAGGGTCGGCGATCCGACGGCGTCATCGCTCCGGAAATTTCTCACTCGCATACGAAGCTACTCGCTAGATGCGACAGCTATAGCAAATCCCGTAAGGCTACAGCCCAACTTGGAGCTCGCTCATAATGGAGGCCTTCTCCCGGGAGTTCTTGATCAACTTCGCGATCGGGAGCCAGAGCGATTCGAGGCTCTCAATCGAGAGCTAGCCAGATGGTTGCCGGAGTTTGATCGAGTTCTGTTCAGCACCCCAGGATCCGGGGTGCGAGCATTTCTGCTTCGCACTCATCAGCAGCACCACACGATCGGTGCCTCAGATCTCTCTCAAGGTACTCTCCTTGCTCTGGCAATCCTCACTGTAGCCTACCTTCCGGATCCTCCGTCAATCGTCTGTTTTGAGGAGCCTGATCGGGGGATTCATCCGCGACTCCTCCGCGAGGTACGGGACGCTCTCTACCGCCTCAGCTATCCGGAGAGCTTTGGCGATAGCCGGGAGCCCGCGCAGGTTGTGGCAACGACACATTCTCCATACTTCCTCGACTTGTTCAAGGATCATCCGGATGAAGTGATAATCGCTCAGAAGGTCGGAGTTGAGGCGCGGTTCGAACCCCTGTCTCAACGGTCGGATTTGCAGGAAATCCTAGAGAGCGCACACCTTGGCGAAGTCTGGTATAGCGGGATACTCGGCGGAGTTCCCTCCGGAGGATGAAGCTCGCCGTTCTTAGTGAATCATCGGCCGACGAGGCCGCACTTCGAGTCCCGATTGACGGCATACTACGAAGGCAGACTGAGCGGGTGAGTCTTCCCCCACTCCGGACTCGCGGTTGGCCTTCGGTCCGCGAAATCCTGCCAACCATCCTGAAACACCTCCATTACCAATCGGATGCCGAAGCACTCGTCCTAGTCGTGGACTCGAATCATTCTCCTCCTCACGAGTTCGCGCACGACCAGCCGGGAGGAGTTAGCATTGAATGCCGTCTTTGCCAGTTGCGGCAGGTTACAGAACAGGTTCGCAGACAGCTCACGCCTGTTCCGAACCGCGCCCCGCTCAAGTTGGCGATAGGACTTGCGGTACCGGCGATCGAGGCTTGGTACCGGGTCGGTAGAGATCCTCAGGTCAGCGAAGCCGCGTGGACCGTTGGTCTGCACACGGGGGTCTTCCCTTATTCCAAGAATGAACTGAAGCGTGCAGTGTATGGCACAGATCGTCCGCCACTCCCAATCGAGGAAGCACGCGCTATCCAAGAGGCTGACCGGCTGGCAGCGAACCCGGGAGTGCTTGAGGAGAAGTTTTCAGTCGGTTTTGGAACCCTTGCTCGGGAGGTGCGAGCTTGGTAACGGAGCCCCGGTTTGCGGGCTGCAGACGGACCCGCGCTACTGCGTCCGGGCCGTGCTGGTCCCGGGCGAGCCCACGTGCGATCAGGAGCGGGGGTCCGGGAGCGCGAACAGGTTCACGCTGAACAGGCGCCCCTCGTCGAGCCAGCGGCGCTCGACGCGGAGTCCGGCGGCGGCGGCCAGGGCCTCGATCTCCGGCAGGGAATACTTGTACGAGTCTTCCGTGTGGATCGTCTCGCCGGCGTCGAACCGGACCTCGAGACCCAGCCGCTCAATCCACACGCGGTGGGGACGGATGCTGACCAGGCGCATCTCGACCCGGCCCGGCTCGGGATCGTAGAGCGCCCAATGGCGAAAAGCCTCCACCGGGAAGTTGCCCCCGAGCTCGCGATTGATCCGGGCGAGGAGGTTCCGGTTGAAGCGCGCCGTGATCCCG
>JAHFDC010000278.1 GCA_023249205.1 Candidatus Methylomirabilota bacterium | reverse complement strand
TCCTGGCCGACGAGGGGGTCCTGGCGGCCATCCTGAAGGCGGCGGATCTGGGGCCGGACCAGCGGGTCCTGGAGATCGGCGCCGGCCTTGGCACGCTGACGGCCGCGCTGGCAGCCTCCTCCCGCCAGGTCGTTGCGGTGGAGGTGGACCCGGCCCTGGCGGCATTCCTCCGCCGCCGCTTCGCCGACGACCGGCGGGTCCTGATCGTGGAGGGGGATGCCCTCACCATCCCCCTGCCCCCGCGAGAGGCGGCGCCGGCCCCCGGAGAGCGCTTCCGGGTGGTGGCGAACATCCCCTACGCCATCGCCACCCCCCTCCTCCGGCGCCTCCTGACGCTTGGGGGCGTCGTGGACCGGTGCCTCCTCATGGTCCAGCGGGAGGTGGCGGCCCGTCTGACGGCATCACCGGGGGACCGGCACGCGGGGGCGCTCACGCTGTACTGTCGGTACCGTGCCGAGCCAGTTGCCGTGGCCGCGGTCTCACGGGAGGCCTTCGAGCCGGTTCCGGCGGTGGACTCGGTGCTCCTCCGGCTGGACCTGCTCCCCCGGCCCGCCGTGACGGTCGCCAGGCCGGACCTCCTCTTCGCCCTCATTCGCGCGGGGTTCGGGCAGCGGCGGAAGATGCTCCGCAACGCCCTGCGTGACTCGCCCGTCCTGCGGCCGTTCGCCGGGGCGCTCGCCGGGGCATTTGCCGCCGCGGGCCTCTCCGGACTCCGCCGGGCCGAGACCGTCGGCCTGGAGGAGTTCGCCGCGCTGGCCGAGGCCCTCTCGACGTCGGCGCCTGTTGATCTCCTGCCCATCCCCGACGAGGAAGACGATGCCGAAGATCCTGGTCATTGACGACGAGGTCCACATCCAGAAGATCATTGACTACAAACTCCGGACGGCGGGATACACGGTGATCGCCGCCGCCGACGGGCTGGAGGGGCTGGAGAAGGCACGCGGGGAGCAACCGGACCTGATCCTCCTCGACGTGATGATGCCCCGGATGGACGGGTTCCAGGCTCTGGAGGCGCTGAAGCGCGACCCGGCCACCAAGGCGATCCCGATCTTCATGCTGACGGTGAAAGGGAAGGAGATGGATCGCCTCCGGGGGCAGCAGCAGGGCGTCGCAGCCTACATCACCAAGCCGTTCAGCCCGAACGCGCTGCTGGCGAGGATCGAGGAGACCCTGCGCCCCACCGAGGAGTAGTGCGGGCATGTTCCATATCGCCGATCCCGCCGACATCAAGGCCGGCCTCATCACCGACGTCTACTTCCTCCGGACGCTGGAGATCCTGCGGCGGAAGGGGATCGGGAGCGCGGTCACGGCGGAGGTCCTCCTCAAGACCTTCCCCGCCGGGTGGCCCTGGGGGGTGCTGGCCGGCATCGAGGAGGCAGCCCACCTCCTCGAGGGATTGCCGGTGGAGGTGGACGCCTTCCCCGAGGGGGCCCTCTTCACCCCTCACGAGCCGATCCTCACCCTCCGGGGGCGCTACGTGGACTGGGCCCACTACGAGACGGCGCTCCTGGGCCTCCTCTGCCAGGCCTCGGGCATCGCCACCAAGGCCGCCCGGTGCAAGAAGGCGGCGGAGGGGCGCCCCATCATCTCCTTCGGGGCGCGCCGGATGCACCCGGCCATCGCCCCCATGATCGAGCGGAACGCCTTCGTCGGCGGGTGCGATGGGGTGGCCGTGGTGAAGTCCGCCGAGCTCATCCACGAGGACCCGGTGGGGACCATGCCCCATGCGCTGGTGCTCCTCTTCGGGGACACGGTCGCGGCGGCGAAGGCCTTCCACGAGTGCGTGGACCCCAAGGTGAAGCGGGTGGTCCTGATTGATACGTTGCAGGACGAGAAATTCGAGGCGCTCCGGGTGGCGGAGGCCCTCGGTGGGGCGCTCTTCGGGGTCCGCCTGGACACCCCCGCCTCCCGCAGGGGGAACCTCCTCCAGATCCTCCGGGAGGTCCGCTGGGAGCTGGATCTGCGCGGCTTCGACCGGGTGAAACTGTTCGTCAGCGGCGGCCTGGACGAAACCGAGATTGCGGCGCTGAACCCGGCCGCTGATGCATATGGGGTCGGCACGGCGATCAGCAATGCCCCCGTGATGAACTTCGCCCTGGACATCGTGGAGATCGAGGGGAAGCCGCTGGCCAAGCGGGGGAGGATGTCGGGCCGGAAGATGGTCCACCGGTGCTCTTCCTGCGGGGCGGACCAGGTTCTGCCCGAGCCTGCCGCCGCCGCGGCCTGTCCCTGCGGCGGCAAAGCGGCTCCCCTGCTCCTCCCCCTCATCCGGGCCGGGAAGGTGGCGCGCCCCCTCCCGAGCACGCAGCAACTCCGGGCCGCCGTCCTGGAGCACCTGGCCCGCGTCTCCCTCTAGTCTGACGCCAACGAATTGTAGATGACATTCACGCGATGACTGGGGTGCCGGGCCAAATGACGAGCATCACGAGGCCCGAGGGAGGAGGCGGCCGGAGGCGTACGCGGTTTGTACGTCGAGGACCGCCGCGGGCACCACCCGAAGGG
>JAHFDC010000076.1 GCA_023249205.1 Candidatus Methylomirabilota bacterium | reverse complement strand
CCCGGGCCATGACCGGGGGATTCACCTTGGTCGTGTCGGTGATCTTGGTCTTGTAATCCTTGGTCTGGGCATAGCCGGGCAGCTTGTCGTGGGGCGGGCTGGCCGCGGTCGGGCCGGAGACCCGCGTGCCGTTGTCAATCTTGAGCGCCCAGATGGCCGCGCAACCGGCGCACTTCACCTTCCCGTCGAAGAACCAGAAGGTGAAGGGGTCCAGGTAGTTGATCATTTCGCACTTGCCGCACTCCAAGAGCAGGGAGCAGTGTTTGAAGCCTGACATGCAGCCACCTCCTTCGTCGGGCCGCGGGGCCGCCGGAGGCGGCCCCGCGGACGCGGTGTCCTAGATGATATCGTTCTTCTCCAGCTCCCTGATCTGGTCGAGGCCGTAGCCGCAGTACTTCTGGAGGATGTACTCGTTATCGGCCCCCACCGGCTTGAAGACCCAGCGGTGCCGGGCAGGGGTCTCGGAGAGATGGTACGGCAGCCCCTGGCTCAGCACGTCGCCGAAGGTCGGGTCATCCAGCCAGTGCAGCTCGTCCCGCAGGTGGAAGTGCTCCTGCTTCGAGGCCTCCTTGTTGCTCCAGACCGGCTGGCTATTGATGTTGTTGTCTTCCATGAGCTTCCAGACTTCTTCCTTGGTCTTGTCCTTGGCCCACGCCTCCAGGGCAGTATAGATCTCGGTCTGGGCCGCGGGCTGGATCCGGTCCTCGTACCTGGCGTACTTGCCCGCCAGTGGCGCCAGGTTCGGCACCAACTTGCACAGCTTGGCGTAGTCGCTGTCCTCCGGGGCGGAGATCAGGATCTGCCCCGGCTCCATCTCCAGAGGGATATTGGACCCCGGATAGGAGGACTTCCCGGCCTGAACGATCCCGTGGACGCAGAGCTCGGTGTCCCAGTTCCCCCAACGCTGCCGGATGACCCCGTAGCGGCCGTAGAGCGGCAGCGTCCCCTCGATGATCCGGGTCGCCCCGTGAACCTGGCTGTACTCGATGAACTCCCCGGTCCCCGAGACGTTATCCCGCCACCAGAGGGCGGCGAGACCGGCGAAGCAGCCCATCATGCCCCCCCAGTAGTCGGCGAGCCAGATGGTGTGCTTGGAGGGGAGGCCGACGGCGGGGTGGCCCTGACCCGGCCCGGGGAAGCCGGTGATGGAGAAGGTGCCCCCCTGGGCCTGGCCCAGGATGTCGTAGGAGGCGCGGACCCGCCCGGGGCCCCAGCCGCCGAAGCCCCCCATCCAGATGTAGATCAGGCGGGGGTTGATCTTGGACGCCTGGCGGTAGCCGATTCCCCACCGGTCGAAGGTGCCGGGCCGGTAGTTCTCGGCCTGGATGTCGGCCTTAGCCTGGATGCGGTGGACGATCTCCACCCCTTCGGGCTTGTGGAAGTCCACCGAGAGGAAGTACTCGTTGTGGTTGGCGCCGAAGAAGCCGAGCCCCGTCCCCTTGTCCGGCATCTGCTTGGAGAGGGGATAGAGGAACGGCTCGTTGTACGGGGTCGTGTGGCGCATCGGCTCGCCCCGGCGGGGCAGCTCGATCTTGATCGTCTCCGCCCCCAGCTCGGCGAAGTAGTTCGCGCAGGACGGGCCGAGGATGTACTGGGTTGTGGAGATGGCCACGTACCCCTTGAATGCCTCGGGCTTCTCGAAGATCTTCTTGGCATCGAAGACTGTCCGACAATACTCCTCGAAGCTCTGGTGCGCTTCAGCCATTGATTCCTCCTTTCAACGGGACCTAGATGACCCCACGCCTCTTCAGGCCGTCAATGTCGTCCTTCTTGAAGCCGAAGATCCGCCGATAGACCTCTTCGTTGTCGTAGCCGGTGGGACGGCCGATCCACTTCAGCCGTGGCGGGGCCTTCTGGGCCAACTGGGACGGCGGGCTGTGGAGGATCTTGCCGTAGAGGACATCGTCAATCACGTTGACATGACCCCGGTACTTGAAGTGGGGGAACTCCGCCACTTCATCGGCGAAGGTCACCCCGCCGGAGGCCACCTCTTCGGCCTGGAGCTTCAGCTCGGCCTCGAGGCGGCTGTTATCCTTGAACCAGTCGGCGAAGGTCGTGTAGGTCTCGACCTGGGCATAGAAGGGGAGCCGGTCCACCACGACCTTGAGGGCCGGGTCTTCGACGATGTGCTGCTCCAGCTCCGGCCGGTCCTTGCCCACGGTCTTCCAGATCCGGTACCAGAGGCGGTCATGCCCGCCACCCACCATGATCTGGCCATCCTTGCAGGGGTTCACGGCGTAGATATTGATGGCCAGATCCCAGTTTCCAAACCGAGGCCGGATGCTTCCATCCATCCCCTGCCAGCCCCAGTTATAGTCAATGATCCGCATGATCCCGGCCGCGCCGGTGGCCTCGACGAACTGGCCGCGGCCGGAGATCCGATCCCGGTAGTTGAGGGCCGCCATGATCCCCATGGCTGCCGTGGTTCCCCCCACGTAATCGCAGACCCACATCCCGGAGCGGGTGGGCCGGCCACCGAAGGCCGCCGGGGCCCCGGTCCCGTGAGTGAAGCCGCAGGCGCTCTGCGCCACCGGGTCATACATCCAGGGCCTGTCCTTGAGAGGCCCCCACTGCCCCCGCTGCCCGACCCAGCAGTAGACCAGGCGGGGATTGAGCTGGGACAGTTGCCGGTAGCCGATCCCCCAGGCGTCGAACTGTCCGGGAGGGTAGTTCTCGACCAGGACATCCGAATCCACCACGAGCTTCTTGAGCAGCTCCCGGCCCTCGGCGGTCTCCAGGTTCAGCGTGATGGAGGACTTGTTCCGGCACTCGTGGAGGAACTTGGAGCCGATCGCCTCGCCGACGACGTTATCCTTGAACATCAACTGCTTGCGGTTGAAGGGCGTCAGTTTCCGGGTCGGATCCCCCCCGGGGGGCTCGACCATGATGACCTCGGCCCCGTGCTCGCCGAAGAGCGACGTGCACCAATGGCCGCTCATGCTCTTCTGGGTCACGTCGAGGACCCGGAGCCGGCTGAGTTTCTCCGGCTTCTTCCCCACATCCCTGAAGTGGACGTTCTCTTCCAGCCAGTTCGGGTAGTTCCGTGCCGCCTCGCTCAATCCCTTGTACACCTCGTCGGGCGTCGGGATGGGGACTGCGGGCCAGGGTAGCACGGGGATATCAGAACTCTTGATTTCTGTCATCTTCTCCTCCTCCTGCTAGAAACCGCTCCAGCCCTCTGATACCATCAACACCGCTGGTCTCGTGCAGGCTTCTCCTCTCCCTCCTCACTGACCTCCTCTCTTCTTCAGCTTACACGCTCGGTTAAGGGACCCAGTTCGTACCCCGGGCGGCGAGAACCTTTCGCTCCCGCCTTCTTCACCAGGGGGACCCATCCCGCAGGCATCGAGCCCACAGAAAATCCGGGCACTTTCAAGGATACGAGCGGGGCACTAGAGGGGCGTGCCCCACCGGTTAGAGACACTACGCACCCGTCGTCAGGGTCGGGCCGTGATGCGGGATAGCTAGCGAACCGATTATTGCCTGTAGAGGAGCCAGTCTAAGATTTCCTTCGGAGGCTGTCAAGCAAATTTTTTCCTTTGGCCCATTCACCCCCAAGTCCCCGCGGCACCCCGCGCAAACGGTGGCGGCCCAGGTGCGTTGCGCGAGGTCGCCGGGCTTACCAGGCAGGGCCGAGAAACGAAACCGTCGGATCTCTCGAGGATTCGTAGCGGTCGGCTAGGATTCAGGGCGCCGGCTTGCAGGTCCCGGTCTGGTCAACCGGCAGGTTTGCCGGGGACCTTCTTCCAATCGGCCAGGAACCGCTCCAGGCCGAGATCGGTCAGGGGATGCTTCGCCAGTTGCTGGAGGACCGCGAAGGGCATGGTGGCCACGTGGGCGCCGGCCTTGGCCGCCTCCACCACGTGCAGGGGGTGCCTGAGACTCGCCGCCAGGACCTGGGTCGGGTAGCCGTAGTTCCGGTAGATGGCCAGGATATCCCGGACCAGGTCCATCCCCACGTGGCTGATGTCATCAAGGCGGCCGATGAAGGGACTGATGTAGGTGGCCCCGGCCTTGGCGGCGAGCAGCGCCTGACTCGGGGAGAAGCAGAGGGTCACGTTGATTTTGATCCCCTCCAGGCTGAGGCGCCGGACGGCCTTGAGCCCCTCCACGATCATCGGGATCTTCACCACCACGTTCGCGTGGATCTTGGCCAGGTCGCGCCCCTCGGCCACCATGGTGTCCGCGTCGGTCCCCACCACCTCGAGGTTGACAGGTCCATCCACGATTCGGCAGATCTCCTCCACGATCTCCCGGAAGGGGCGGCCCTCCTTGGCGATGAGGGAAGGGTTGGTTGTGATGCCGTCCACGACACCTAATGCCACCCCCTCCCGGATCTCCTTCACGCTGGCCGTGTCCAGGAACAACTTCATGGGCTCTCCTCAGGCCGGGTTCCCCCGGCCACACCTGACTACCCGAGCGCCGTGAGCCCGACCTCCTCCCGCAGCAGCCGATAGGAACCGCGGCCTCCCGCCCGCAGTCTCTCCGTTTCCGCGACGGCGACCACCTCTACCAGGACGCGCCGCCCGGGGAAGCGGACCTCGACGCGGTCCCCCACGCGAACGGTGCGGCTTGCCCGCGCCCGCGCACCCCCGACCAGGACCTGCCCGGCGTCGCAGAGCGCCCGGGCGACGGCCCGCCTCTTCACGAGGCAAGCCGCCTTCAGGTACAGATCCAGCCGCACGCTCCCCTCAGGACCTGGGGCCGAAGATCGCCGTGCCCACCCGGATCATCGTGGCTCCTTCCTCCACAGCCACCTCGAAATCGTGGCTCATCCCCATCGAGAGGTGGGCCATCCGCACGTGAGGGAGGTCCTCGCCCCGGGCCTTCTCCGCCAGGGCCCGGAGGCGGGCAAAGTACGGCCGGACCGCCTCGGGGTCCTCCAGGAACGGCGGGAGGGCCATCAGGCCCTCTACCCGGATCCTGGGAACGGCAGCGAGCCCTCGGAGCAAGGGGAGCAGGTCGGCCTCGCGGACCCCCGCCTTGCCGGACTCCCCGCCCAGGTTCACCTCCACCAGGACCGGGACCGTCTCCCGCCCCGCCCCCTCCGCCGCCTTTTGCAGGGCCTCCGCGAGTCGCAGAGAGTCCAGGGTCTGGATCCAATCGAAGTGCCGGACGGCTGTCTTCGCCTTGTTGGTCTGGAGGTGGCCCACCAGGTGCCAGCGGACCGCCCGCCCCACGGCGGCAATCTTCGGGAGCGCCTCCTGGACCCGGTTCTCGCCGACGTCGGTTACCCCGGCGGCCGCCGCTGCTCGGACCATCTCGGGGGGAAATGCCTTGCTGACGGCAACCAGCGTTACCCCGGCGGGGTCCCGGCCGGTCCGGGCCGCCGCGGCCACGATTCGCCCCCGGACCGCCTCGATCCGCTTCGCGATTCCCTCCATCCCGCTCCCAGGCCCGCCAGGCCTGACTAATACAAACGACATACATTGTGTGACACAGGGTCCGGGTGGCGCCGGATGCCGCCCCATGGCCCCCGTAGCGGAGGGGGGTCCCAGCGGCCTTTGGCCGATGGGGGGAACCACGGGAGGGTTCCCCACGGGGGCCGGGGGCCGGGGCG
>JAHFDC010000277.1 GCA_023249205.1 Candidatus Methylomirabilota bacterium | reverse complement strand
CGACCTCCGTTTCGGGCTCGAGCTCGTGGACTGCTCGGACCTCTTCAGGGATGCCCAGTTCCAGGCCTTCGCCCAGGTCGTGGCGGCGGGGGGCTCGGTCAAAGGGCTCCGCGTCCCCGGCGGCGGGGCCATGAGCCGGAAGGATTTGGACGCGCTGGTCGAGGCGACGAAGGCCGCCGGCGCCAAGGGGCTCGTGTGGGTCAAGGTGAACCCAGAGGGCCTCCAGTCGCCCGTCGCCAAATTCCTGGAGCCGTTGAAGGCGGCGCTTCTTGCCCGCCTAGCTGCCGAGCCCGGGGATTTGTTGCTTCTCGTGGCCGATCGCATGCCCCTGGCGGCCACGGTGCTCGGCCGCCTTCGCCAGGAGCTGGCCCAGCGCCTCGGATTGATCCCCGCGGGAGAGTTCAGGGTCTGCTGGGTGATCGACTTCCCCCTGCTGGAGTGGAACGAAGAAGAGCGGCGGTGGGACGCCGTCCATCATCCGTTCACCGCGCCGCGAGACCAAGAGTTACCGCTCCTTGATACCGACCCCGGCAGCGCCCGGGCCAAGGCCTACGACCTCGTCATCAACGGCCAGGAGACGGCGGGCGGCTCGATCCGTATCCACCAGCAGTCGGTCCAGGAGAAGATGTTCAAGCTCCTGGGCATCGCGCCCCGGGAGGCCCGCGAGCGCTTCGGCTTCCTCCTGGAGGCCCTGGAGTTCGGCGCCCCTCCCATGGGAGGAATCGCCGCTGGGCTGGATCGGTTGGTGGCGATCCTGGCCGGCGAGGAGTCCATCCGCGAGGTGATCGCCTTCCCGAAGACCCAGAAGGGGACGTGCCCGCTCACGGATGCGCCGGCGCCGGTGGACCCGGGCCAGCTCAGGGAGCTCGGGATCCGGCTGGCCGAGGGCGAGTGACGTGCGGTATCCTTGAGCCATGACGCGAAGGGCTTGCTGCCGTTGACCGAGGCCGTCGTCACCCGCCGCATCGTCCTCCAGTCCGAGGCCGACCTCCTCCCCCTCCTCGGGCGCAACGACGAGAACCTGAAGGCGCTGGAGTCGCTGCTGGCCCTCCGCATCGTGGCCCGGGGCAACGAGATCATCCTGAAGGGGGACGAGCCCCGGGTGGCCCGGGCCGAGCGCCTCCTCACCCAGCTTTCGGATCTGGTTCACTCGGGAACCCCGCTCCACGCCACCGACGTGAGGGCGGCGCTCCGGATGCTCGCCGCCGACCAGGCGGCCGATCTTAAGGGGATCCTCCTCGACACGATCTCGGTCCCCTCGCGTAAGAAGCAGATCAGCCCCAAGACGCCGAACCAGAAGCGCTACGTGGACGCGATCCGCGCCCACGATATCATCGTCGCGATCGGCCCGGCCGGCACGGGGAAATCGTACCTCGGTGTCGCCATGGCGGTTTCCGCCCTGACCCGCAGGGAGGTGGCCCGCATCATCCTCACGCGCCCGGCCGTGGAGGCGGGCGAGCGGCTCGGCTTCCTCCCCGGGGACATGTACGAGAAGGTCCACCCCTACCTGCGCCCCCTCTACGACGCCCTTTACGACATGCTGGAGGCCGAGAAGGTGGCCTCGCTGGTGGAGAAGGGCATCATCGAGATCGCGCCCCTGGCCTACATGCGGGGGCGGACGCTCAACGACTCCTTCATCATCCTGGACGAGGCGCAGAACACGACCTCCGAGCAGATGAAGATGTTCCTCACCCGCCTCGGGTTCAACTCGAAGATGGTGATCACCGGCGACATCACGCAGGTGGATCTGCCGGCCAGCCGCCCCTCGGGGCTGATCGAGATCCAGGCGGTCCTCAAGGGCGTCGAGGGGATCCGCTTCGTCTACTTCACCGAGAAGGACGTGGTCCGCCACGAGCTGGTCGCCCAGATCGTCAAGGCCTACGAGGAGCACGGGCCCCAGCCCCGGGAGCCCGGGTCGGCGGCGCCGGAAAAGTGATGCCGGTCGAGATCAGGAATCTCCAGCGCCGGGTGCCGATCTCCCGCCGGCGCGTCCTCCGAACGGCGCGGCGCGCGCTCCACGACCTGGGCCGCCCCGGGGCCGGGGTGCATCTGACCGTCGTGGATGACGCGCTGATCCGGCGTCTGAGCGCCCGGTATCTCCGGCACCGTCGCTCCACCGACGTCCTCGCCTTTCCCCTGGAGGGGCCGGGGCCCTCGCGGCTCTGGGGGGAGATCGTGGTCTCGGCGGAGACGGCGCGGCGCCAGGCGGCGCGGCTGGGCGTCCCCGTGGGGCTCGAGCTCGACCTCTTGGTGGTCCACGGGCTTCTCCACCTGGCTGGGTACGACGACGGCGAGCCATGCCTCGCCCGGCTCATGCACGAACGGGAGCGGGAGATCCTCGAGCGCGCCAGGGGCAGGCTGACGGCCCGGCTCTGGCGGGGTCTCCTGCCCGACTGACGGCGATGCACGACTCTGCGCCATTCACTGTGGCGTACCCGAATTGCCTCGCGGTCTTCCGAGCGCGGGCTTTGCCCGCGCAACCCTCGGGGGGAGGTGTCCGGGTACCCGGGCC
>JAHFDC010000276.1 GCA_023249205.1 Candidatus Methylomirabilota bacterium | reverse complement strand
CGGGGGGCCAGGCCCGAGGGGGAGGGGAGCGGCCCCCCCGCCGGGAGGGGGGGGTGGCATGGAGGCCGCGGCCCCGTCGCCAGGCTCCCGCCCGGAACGGCCCGCTTGACAGGGGTCGGCCGAGCCGGTATAGGGACCGCGAGGGCAACCGAATGAATCGGCCCTGGTGTTTCCTCCGGCTCACCATCCTTTCTCTCCTCCTTGTTTCCTGCCAGGCTGCCATCTGGAAGGGGCCCGGGGAGACGGTCCTCCTCGGGAGGGAGGACCTCTCCGGCGTGGCCGGGGCCGACCTCGAGGCAAAGATCGCCCGGGACCTCGTAACGCTGCGGAACGTGACCCAGGGGCTCACTGAGCTCGAGCAGCGCATGAGCGAGACGCGAGCCGCACTGGGGCGTCGGGAGGTCGGCTCGTACACCCAGGCCGAGGACAACCGGATTCGGGCCCTGCTCCAGAGTTACCTCAACTACCGGTCCGTCCTGCTCAGGCTGCTTGGGTACTACTCCTCCTTCGAGACCGTTGCCCGGGAGGACCTCCGCCTGAAGAGTTTCCTCCTGGCCTACGTTTCCGGCCTGACGCTCTTCCGGGAAGGCATTCTGCTGGTGACCACGTTCCGGGACCGCCCGCCCGCCCGCGCCAAACTCAATGAACCGGAGCCGGCCTGGGGGATCCCGCCCGGAATCTTCGAGATGGTCTATGGCAACATCACCTCTCCCACCAACGTCCGGTTGCTCGGGGAAGCCTGGGAGCACTACAACGCCGGGTTGCCCCAGATGGGGCACTACGGGCTGACGGAGGAGTCGGAGTTCGCCTGGCTCCACGAGACGATTCGAGCGCAGCAGCGGTTCATCGAGGACAATGCCGTCAACATCTGGGCGGGAAAGTGGGACCTCCTGTGGCGGAAGATCCAGACCCTCGGGCGCCTTCCAACCTACAATGCCGCCGCCCTCGTGGGGACCTTTGCCAGCCAGACGAAGATCTGGATCTCCCGGCCGCTCATCAGCCACGCGCAGGTGCAGGAGCTGAAGTGGATGCTTGAGCCGGGGGATATCATCCTGGAGCGGCGGAACTGGTACGTGAGCAACGGGTTCCTCCCGGGGTACTGGCCCCACATGGCGCTCTACGTGGGCACGGCCGAGGACTTGGAGCGCCGGGGCCTGGCGATGCACCCCTTCGTCCAGCCGCACCTGGAGAAATTCCGGCAACCCGATCGGAACGGGCACGAGCGCCGGGCGGTCGAGGCAGTGACTTCGGGGGTGATCTTCTCTTCCCTCGAGGAGACGGCGTCCGCGGATCACATCGCCGTCCTCCGACCGCGTGTCTCCGAGGCGCGGAAGAACGCCGCGATCGCCCGGGCCTTTTCGCACTATGGCAAGCCCTATGACTTCGACTTCGACTTCTTCTCCACCCACAAGCTGGTCTGCACGGAACTGATCTACCGGGCCTATGACGAGATGCTCGAGGGGGAGCGCATGGGGTTCCCCCTGGTGCGCATTTTAGGGCTGGAGACGCTGCCACCCGACGAGGTCGTTCGGATGTTCGCGCGAGAGCACGCTCTGGACAGGCAGGGGGAGGAGGTCGGCCGTCCCCCGAGGCGCCAACTGGACTTCGTGCTTTTCCTAGACGGGGACATCCGGTCAGGGCAAGCTCGCTCCGTTGGGGTAGAGGACTTCATCCGGTCGGCCGAGCGCCCGGTGCCGGCGCCCGCCGCGGAGGGACCCGTCGGAGGACGGCCCGGATCGTGAGGCCTCCCGGACCCGGGGCAGCCGCAGGGGTTCCCTTGAACTGGAAGCCCGGTGGTTTTGCGAGGAGGGGAAAGCCATGCGACGAGTCACGCAACTCACACTCACGATGGAGAGTAAACCCGGCGTCCTGGCCGCTCTCTGCTCGGCCCTCGCCAATGCCGGGGTAAACGTCGAGGCGATCTGCGCCCCGGAGGCTGTGGGCAAGGGAAAGGTCCGCCTCCTGGTGGGGGACGCCGTGCGAGGCCAGGCGGTCCTGAAGGAGGCCAGACTGCGGGTCGGGACCGAGGAGGCGCTGGCCCTCACACTCGAGAACCGGCCTGGGTCGCTCGCAGAGGTGGCCGGCAAACTGGCCCGCGCCAAGGTAAACGTCAAGTGTGCCTACGCGACGACGGTCGGGACAGGGGGACCGGCCACGGTCATCCTGACGGTCTCCAACGTGGCGAAGGCCATGGAGGCCCTCGGGGGGTAAGGCGCCGGAGCCGGCTCTTGCCTGTGGGTGGGCCGGCTGGGCTCCAACCGGGGGAGGAATGGCGGCGCGGGAGGCACACAAACATCTGTCGGGAGGGGGGTAGGGAGGAGCAGCGGATACGGCTGGGGCGCGTTTCGGGCACGCCTCTTGCTGCGGTGCGAGGCGACGAGGGGGGAGGATGGCGGGGACGAGGCGGGTCGTGACCGTAGCGGGCATCCAGATGCCGGTCAGTCCTGAGGTGGAGCGGAACCTGGAGCGAGGGCTCGCGCTGGCGGCCGTCGCCGCCGACCGGGGGGCGAGAGTCC
>JAHFDC010000275.1 GCA_023249205.1 Candidatus Methylomirabilota bacterium | reverse complement strand
CGCCTCCGCAAGGAAGGAGACGACCAGGCGGGTGTAGGCCCACGTGAACAGGTCCCCGAACAGTTGGGTGAATTCCTGCCGCTCGGTTTCCGTCCGGACGGCCAGGTGCTCCCCCAGCGCCTCGGCCGCCATGGCCCCGAGGGCAAAGCGCGCCGCGATCAGCCCCCGGATCTTCCCTTCCCGGGCCTCCGCCTGCTCCGGCCCCCGAAGGGCCGGCTCGTCCAGGACGGCCCGGATCTCCTCGACGAGGCTGCGGACCACTGTCGTTGGGGACGGGGAGGATCCGGCCGGCGCCGCCCCGGCCAGCAGGCAGGCGGCCGCGACGGCCGCAGCCCCGAGCACGTGGAACCCACGGGTCCGTCTCACGGCCCCGGCCTCCCCGAAGGAGATGCTCCCTCTGGAACGCCCCGCGGAGGACGATCTCTCGGCTCCGGAAGGGGCCCGAGCCGCCCGTCGAGCCCGAGGCGGAGCCGCCTCCTTCACCGCCGCCCGCGCAGGAGGGCCCGGACGCCGAAGTAGGCGAACGCGTCCTTCATGTTCGAGAAGAGCCGCTTCAAAGGAGCCATCCGCGGGTCCGTCACGTACTCCATCGTCAGGCTCACGCGCTCCTCCCCCTCCCGGAGGGGCGTGATGGCGTGCCAGAGCTTCCCGCCGTTGAAGATCACCATCGAGCCCGGCTCCGTGGCCACCTGCAGCTCCCGCGGCTCCCGCCCCGGCTGGTCCTTGTGGAGCCGGCAGACCAGCCGGCAGCCCTCGGACCGCTGCACCAGCCCCACCAGGACGGTATAGCGGGCGCCCTTGTAGTAGGAGGTGTCGTAGTGGAAACCGATGTGGTCACCCGGTTCGGTATAGAAATAGAGCGCGCAGGAATGGGGGTCCTCCTCCGGGCAGAGGCTGAGCCGGGCGTCCACCAGGCGGCTCAGGAAGGCCAGAAGGGCCGGCGACCGGTAGAGCTCGAGAAACGCGGGCGCCTTCTCGCCAATCGTGTAGAAGCTGACGCTGCCCCCCTTCTTGAACCGGGGGACGTAGGCGCGATGGACGTCCGGCCTGAGGCGCTGCACGTGAGGGAGGAGGTGCTCCGCCACCACGGCGGGGGGGAGGAAGCGCTCCAGGAAGACGAACTCCTCCTGTTCCCAGTAGGCCCGCCGGACGCGCTCGAAGTCGAGGGCGGCGACGGCCCGCTCGACCATCTGCGCCAGACTCTCCGCGCCGATCGTCGTTTCCTTCATCTGGTCCTCGAGCGAGGCCCCCGCCTGCCCGCAACCCGGAGCGCCCTCTCCGACGAATCGCTCTGCGACATGGGCTCCTCCCGACCTACTACAGACGACAGAATCACAGTGACATCGTCCGGGTCCTGTCGCCGGCGCCGCCCCGGCCCCCGGCCCCCGTGGGGAACCCTCCCGTGGTTCCCCCCCTCGGCCACGAGCCGATGGGACCCCCCTCCGCTACGGGGGCCGTCGGGCGGCATCCGGCGCCACCCGGACCTTGTGCCACCCAATGTATCTCGTTTGTATTAGACGGTCACCCGCGCGATCCCCCGATCGGCCAGCACCTCCCGGAAGGCCACCACCACCCGGTCCATGTCCGCGGGGGTGAGCGTCCCCATGTTGGCGACGCGGAAGGCCCGCTCTCGCAGGGGCCCCTGGCCGGCGTAGATGATAAACCCCCGGGCCTTGAGGGCATCGTGCAGGTCCGGGTAGGTGAGGCCCGTCGGCAGCCGGAAGGTAGTCACGGTGCTGGACCGGTGCTCCGGGGGGACGAGGATCGTGAACCCCAGCGCCTCCATCCCTTCGCGCAGGCGCCGGGCGCACTCCTGATACCGGCGCTGGCGGCCGGCCGCGGTCTCCGCCTTCAGTTCCCGGAGAGCCTGCCGGAGGGCGAAGAAGAGTTGGACGGCGGGCGTGAACGGGATGTCATCCCGCTCCTGCAGGACAAACTGCGCCCCGAGGTCGAGGTAGAGACTGCGGGGCCGGCGCGCCCGGAGGGCCTCCAGCGCCGCTCGCTCCCCGATCACGAAACTCAGCCCGGGCATCGCCTGGAGGCACTTCCCCGAACTGCTCACCAGAAACGCGACCTGGTCTCGCCGGACGTCCAGCGGCTCCCCCACGAAGGAGGAGACCGCGTCCACGATGAGGCTCCGCCGGTGGCGGGCCACGACCTCTCCGACGGCCGCGAGCGGGTTCAGGAGGCCGGTCGTCGTCTCGTGGTGGACGACCGCCACGTGGCTGATCTCGGGATGGGCCTGGAGCGCCGCGTCCACGTCGGCGAGGCGGGGGGGCTCGGTCCACTCGGCCTTCAACACGGAATGGGGGATGTCGTGGGCCTCGGCCATCCGGCGGATCCGGTCGCCATAGACGCCGTTGTCAATGACCAGCAGGGCTCGCCCCTCCTCCAGGACGGAGCAGATCGTCGCCTCGACCGCTGCCGTCCCGGACCCGGTCAGGATCACGGCCCGGTGGCTCCCCTCCCCCCCGGCCAGCCGGGTCAGCTCCTCCCGGACCTCCCGCATGACCGCGAA
>JAHFDC010000274.1 GCA_023249205.1 Candidatus Methylomirabilota bacterium | reverse complement strand
CTTCGCCTCGACCACGAAATCGGCCACGGTCTTGTACGGCGCGTCAGCCGGCACCCAGAGGAAGAAGTTGTCCAGGGCGAGCAGCGAGATCGGGGTGAAGTTCTTGTAGTTGAAGGGGAGCTTCTGGTTGATGGGCGTCATCAGGAAGCTGGAGAGGGTGATCATGATCGTGTGGGGATCCCCCTCCTTCCCCGCGACGTACTGCATGGCGACCGCGCCCGCTCCGCCGTCCTTGTTGATGGGGATGTAGGGCACCGGGGCCAGCTTGTGCTTCTCGATGAACCCCGCGATCAGCCGCGCGTAGATGTCCGCCCCGCCCCCCTGACCCGCCATGATGATGAACTCTACGGGCTTGGTAGGCTGCCAGGCGGCGGCCGCAATCCCCGCCGAGCCGACGACTACGGCGAGGGCGAGTGCGGTAACGATCCCGAAGGCCCAAGGCATCCTTTTCGCTCTCATGATCTCCTCCTGCTGGCGGCGGTGGGTACCGACCCCCGCCGCCCGGATCGGGTGGGGGGCGCGGCCCCCTGGCGCCTCGGCGCCGACCCCCGGTGGACCCAGGTCAACTCCCGCTCCCTGCTCCGGCACGCCGGGAGGCGCCGGGCGGGACGTAGTGGATGTAGGCGGTGAGGTGCTGGATCTCCTCGTCCTTCAGGGTGACCTCAAGATGAAGGAGGTCGGGCAGGGAGGCCATCCCGATCAACTGGTTGCCGTCAATGACCGGGAGGTGGCGGATGTTCTTCTGCTTCATCTTGGCGAGGGCGGTCTGCACCGGCTCATCCGCCTCGCCGACCAGGACATCCTTCGTCATCGCCTGCCCGATCGGCGTCGTCCTGGGATCCAACCCCCGGGCCACCACCCGGCTCAGCAGGTCCCGTTCGCTGAAGATCCCCACCACCCGGTCCCCCTCCAGCACCGGGACCGCCCCCACCTGGCGCTCGGTCATGTAACGGGCTGCCTCCAGACAGGAGGTCCCGCGCGGAAGGCAGAAAACGTTTTGGCCTGCGATGATTTCGCGAAGACACTTCATGGCGTGGCCCTCCTGCCCCCGTGGCGCTCGGGCAAATAGATTAGCATCCGCAGAAGGCTCGGGGCAAGGGCAATCGGACGGCGGGGGGCGTTGGGGGGGTGGGGCAGGTCAGGTCCGGCAGACCGGTTGCGATACGGTCAGGGTCTGTCCCGCGCTGTCCGATGGAGAAGGAAAGGCCCCGGGTCGAGCTCCGACCCGGGGCCGGAATCTCGAGGCTACTGGGTGGCCAGGCGCAGCGCGGTCTTCTCCTCGGGGGTGAAGGGGATGACCCCGGGGATGAGCCACTTCTCCCACATCTCGTCGGTCTTCTGCTGGAAGAACTCGATGTCCTCCTCGATGAAGTGGGCGAAGCGACCCTGCCTCTCCAGGTACTCGCGCACCGGCTTGCGCTTCCGGCCGGCCACGATGGCCTTGGACTTGGAGTAGAAGCGGAGCTTCCCGTCCTCCACCTCGTACAGGGGCCAGATGCCGGTCTCCACCGCCAGCTCCCCCAGCTCGTGGGAGAGCATGGGGTCGTAGTCCCAGCCCTTGGGGCAGGGGTCCAGGGAGTGGATGAACGTGGGGCCGCCGATGGAGAGGGCCTTGCGCACCTTGTTCATCATGTCCACGGCGAAGGAGGCGCACACGGTGGCCACGTACCGGCAGGTGGGATGCCCGGCCGCCAGCATCGCCGCCATGTTCTTCTTCCACCGGCGGTTCATGATCCGGTACTTCTTCCCCGGGGGGGAGAAGGTGGTGTTGACCCCCCAGGGGGAGGAGCCGGAGACCTGGATGTCGGTGTTGGCGTAGGACTCGTTATCGTAGCAGAGGATCAGCAGGTTGTACCCCTCGTGCATGAGGGTGGCGGAGATGGCCGAGAGGCCCATGTCCACCCCGCCCCCGTCCCCGCAGAAGGCGATGACGTTGATCGGCTCCTGCGGGATCTTGCCCTTCCGCATGAGCACCTTCAAGGCCGCGGCGGTGCCGAGGCCGGCCGACCCCGAGGAGCCGAGCTGGGTGTGCATCCAAGGGACGACCCAGGAGGTGCTGTAGTAGGTGGTGTTCGCCACGTACATGCACCCCGTGCTCCCCAGGACGACGGTGCGGGGCCCCGCCGCCTTCACCATCAGCTTCATGACCAGGGCCGACTCGCATCCCTGGCAGGTCCGGTGGCCGGAGGTGAAGTACTCCTCCTGGGTCACCTTCTTGACGCCCTTGAAGGGCTCGAGCTGCAGTGTCTGCATGGCGGTTACCCCCTGACCCCGACCCAGGTGGTCGGCTTGTCAATGCGCCCCGTCTTGGCCGCCTTGGCGGTCGTCTCCACCATCTCGATCACGTCCGGGATCGTGACCTCCCGCCCGCCCAGGCCGCAGATGAAGCCCAGGATCGGGGGCCGGGTGTCGGCCCCGTAGAGGGCGGACCGGATCTCATTGTAGAGGACGGCGCCGTCATGCGGCGAGCCGAAGGAGTAGTCCCGGTCCACCACGCCGACCGCCTTGAATCGGGAGAGGCTC
>JAHFDC010000273.1 GCA_023249205.1 Candidatus Methylomirabilota bacterium | reverse complement strand
CCCGCCCGATGACGCTCACGTCCCGCACGTTCAGCCGGGTGATCTTTCCTTCCTGGGAGATCATCATCAGGCCGTCCTCGTCGGTCACCTTCTTGACGCCCACCACCGGACCGTTCTTCTACGTCACCCGGATATTAATAATTCCCTTCCCGCCCCGCCCCTGCAGCCGGTACTCGGCAAGGTCGGACCGCTTGCCGTAGCCCCGCTCCGTCACCGTAAGAATCGTCGCCCCCTCGGAGACGATCTCCATCCCCACCGCCTCGTCCCCCTCCTCGAGGGAGATCCCGATGACCCCGCGCGCGGTTCGGCCCATCGGCCGGGCCTCTTCCTCCTTGAAGCGGATCGCCTGCCCCTGGCGGGTCCCCAGGAAGACCTCGTCCGCCCCCCGGGTCAATTCGACCGCGATCAGCCGGTCCCCCTCGTCTAACGTCAGGGCGATGATGCCGGCGGCCCGGGGGTTCCCGTAGGCCGTCAGTTCCGTCTTCTTCACGATCCCCCGCCGCGTGGCCATCATGAGGTAGCGGCCGACCTCGAGCTTGCGGATCGGGATCAGCGTGGTGATGTTCTCCCCCGGCTCCAGGTCCAAGAGGTTCACGGCCGCCTTCCCCTTGGCCGCCCGGCCCGCCTGGGGAACCTCGTGGACCTTCACCCAGTGGACCTTCCCCAGGTCCGTAAAGAACAGAAGGGAGGAGTGGGTAGAGGCGACGAAGAGGTGCTCCACGTAGTCCTCCTCCTTCGTCACCATGCCGGTCGAGCCCTTCCCGCCCCGCCGCTGCGCCCGGTAGATGCTGAGGGGGCTGCGCTTGACGTAGCCTTGGTGGGAGACGGTGATCACCATCTCCTCGTCCGCCACTAGGTCCTCGAACTGGAGTTCCGCCTGCTCCTCGATGATCTCGGTCCGGCGGCCGTCCCCGTACCCCTCCTTCACGGCGGCCAGTTCCTCCCGGATGAGCTGCCGGAGCAGCCCCTCGCTCTGGAGGATCGCCCGCAGCCGCTCGATCGTCTGGAGCACCTCCCGGTATTCCTCCTGGATCTTCTGACGCTCCAGGCCGGTCAGGCGCTGCAATCGCAGATCCAGGATGGCCTGGGCCTGGATCACGCTCATGCCCAGGCGCTGCACCAGGGCGGCGCGGGCCTCGTCAACGGTCGGAGCGTTCCGGATGAGCGTAATGACCTCGTCCAGCCGGTCCAGGGCCATCCGGTAGCCTTCGAGGATGTGGGCCCGCTCCTCCGCCTTGCGCAGCTCGAACCGTGTCCGACGGAGCAGCACCTCCCGGCGATGCTGGAGGAACTGCTGGAGGAGTTCCCGCAGCGTGCAGACCTTGGGCTGGTTGTCCACCAGGGCCAGCATGATGACCCCGAAGGTGGACTGCATGGCTGTGTACCGGTACAGCTGGTTCAGAATCGGCCGGGCGTCCTCGTCCCGCTTCAGTTCGATGACGATCCGCATCCCCTCCCGGTCCGACTCGTCCCGCAGGTCCGCGATCCCCTCGATCTTCCGCTCCCGGACTAATTCGGCGATCCGCTCGATGAGCTTCGCCTTGTTCACCTGGAACGGGAGCTCCGAGACGATGATGTTTTCCTTGCCCCCCCGGGCCTTCTCGATGGCCGCCCGCGCTCGCATCTGGATGAGGCCCCGCCCGGTCCGGTAGGCCTCGAGGATGCCGCCCCGGCCGTGGATGAACGCCCCCGTGGGGAAGTCCGGCCCCTGGACCTTCTCCATCAGGGCCTCCAGGGAAGCCTCGGGATCCTCCAGCAGGAGGAGGGCTGCGTCCAGGATCTCTGCCAGGTTGTGGGGGGGGATGTTGGTCGCCATCCCCACCGCGATCCCCGTGGCGCCGTTCACCAGGAGGTTCGGGAGGCGGCCCGGCAGCACGGTCGGCTCCAGGAGGGTCTCGTCGAAATTCGGGACGAAGTCCGCCGTCTCCTTCTCGATGTCTGCCAGCATCTCCTGGGCGATTCGCGCCAGCCTCACCTCCGTGTACCGGTAGGCGGCCGCCGCGTCCCCGTCCACGGAGCCGAAGTTCCCCTGCCCCTCGATCAGGGGGTAGCGCAGGGAGAAGTCCTGCACCAGGCGGACGATGGTGTCGTAGACGGCCACGTCGCCGTGGGGGTGGAAACTCTTCAGCACCTCGCCGACCACGGCCGCCGACTTCCGCAACCGGGCGCCGGGCCGCAGCCCGTTCTCCCACATGGCGTACAGGATCCGCCGCTGGACCGGCTTCAGCCCGTCCCGGCCATCCGGGAGCGCCCGCCCAATGATCACGCTCATCGCGTAATCGAGATACGACCGGCGCATCTCCTCGTGGATGTCGATTGGGCGGACCTCGCCGATCTCGCGCAGCGGCTGCGCCGGCGGTGGCGTGCCCTGACCCTGGATCTCCTCGGGCATTACCCCGTCCTCGCCCGGCGAATAGAAACGAGGTAACTTGTGCGACAACAAGGTCCGGGTGGCGCCGGATGCCGCCCGACGGCCCCCGTAGCGGAGGGGGGGCCCAGCGGCCCTTGGCCGATGGGGGGAAC
>JAHFDC010000075.1 GCA_023249205.1 Candidatus Methylomirabilota bacterium | reverse complement strand
CTGACGTCGCCTCACGTCGTTCTCGGTCGTCGGCGGTCCTCAACGTACAAACTGCGTACGCCTCCGGCCGCCTCCTCCCTCGGGCCTCGTGATGCTCGTCATTTGGCCCGGCACGTCACGCCTCGCGTGAGCATCATCTCCAACTCGTGAGAGTCACGCTAGGCGACGGGCGCCGCGCGCTGCCCGATCTTCTGCTCTTCCCCCCGCCAGAGGCGGCGGATGTTCTCGTGGTGCCGGACGACGATCAGCCCTGCCAGCACCAGCGTGAAGGCCAGAAGGGGGCCGCGGCCCTCCCAGGCCGCGGCGGCCACGGGCACGCTGGCGGCGGCGAGCAGCGCCGCCAGGGAAGAATAGCGGAAAGACAGGGCCGTGAGCAGCCAGACCAAGACGGCCACGAGCCCCACGGCCGGAAGGGCGGCCAGGAGCGCGCCCAAGGCCGTGGCCACGCCCTTGCCGCCGCGGAACCGGAGGAAGACCGGGAAGCAGTGGCCCAGGACCGCGGACAGCCCCGCGGCCGCCGCCCAGGGGTCGCCAGTCCCCAGGACCCGGGCCGCCAGGACCGGCGCCGCCCCCTTCAGCCCGTCCAGCACGAGTGTCGCCGCCGCCTCCGCCTTCCCCACCACCCGCAGGACGTTCGTCGCGCCGATGTTCCTGCTCCCCCGCTCGCGGATGTCCACCCCCCGGCGCCAGCCGAGGAGGAGGCCGAACGGTACCGAGCCGAGAAGGTACCCGGCCAGGACCACCAGGAACTCCACCCCCACCGGCACCCCTCAACGGTTCAGATCAACCTGGCGCCAAAACTTCCGGAAGTAGTCCACCCCCGAGACGACGGCAATCGCCATCGCGCCCCACAACACCACGGTCCCGATCCGGACGGGCCAGTCGGCGAGCGGCGCCCCCCGCAGGCTCAGGATCAGGAGCGTCACGGCGACCACCTCCGCCGCCATCTTGGATTTCCCCCAGTCGCTGGCCGCGATTACCACCCGCTGCGCCGCGGCGATCCCCCGCAGGCCGGTCACGGCGATGTCCCGCCCCACGAGGATGACGACGATCCAGGCCGGGATCTTGTCCACCTCGACCAGTGAGATGAGGGCGGCGGCGATGAGGAGTTTGTCGGCAATGGGGTCCAGCAGGGTGCCGAGCGTCGTGACCTGCCGGCGGCGGCGGGCCAGGTGGCCGTCCAGCCAGTCTGTGAGGACCGCCAGAAGGAAAATCGCCACGGCCACCATCGGGTAGGGCCGAGCGGTGGCGATGAGGAAAACCATCAGGACCGGGACCAGGAAGATCCGGATGAGGGTGAGGGTGGTCGGGAGGTTCACCGCGCCTCACCGACGGTCGCCGACGGTCGCGGCGCGCGCCGGGGCCACGCCGAGGTCGCGGGCCACGCTCTCCACCAGCTCCGCGTCAATCCGGTCCTTCTTCTTCAGGAGGAAGCCTTCCAGCAGCGCATTGTCGCACAGCGTATTGATGACCCGGGGGATGCCCCGGGCGTGGCGGTGGATCGCCTCCAGGGCCTCCGGGGCGAAGAGCTCGCGGGTGGCCCCGGCGACCCGCAGCCGGTGCTGGATGTAGGCCCGGGTGGTCTCCGCGTTGAAGGCCCGCATCCGGCACTTCAGGGCCACCCGCTGCGCCAGCGGGGGGTCCACCGCCAGGTGCTCCTCCAGCTCGGGGAGGCCGAAAAAAATGAAGGTGACGAGCTTCCCCGACGGGACCTCCAGATTCAGCAGGCCACGGAACTCCTCCATGACCTCCCGTCGCTGGAGCATGTTCGCCTCGTCAATCAGCACCACGGCTTTCTTTCCCTCCCCCTGCAACACCTCGAGCCGCTTGTACAGGACGGTGAGAATGGCGACCTTGTCGGCGGTCTCGGGGATGTCCTCCACCCCGAGCTGCAGGGCGATCTTGCGGAGGAGCCACTCGGGGGTGATCGCGGAGTGGATGATGACCAGCAGCGCGGACTCCACCTGGCCCTCGTCCAGGGCGTCCAGCATCCGGCGGGCGAGCATGGTCTTCCCGGTCCCCAGATCCCCCACCACCACCGCCAGCCCCTTCCTGGTGGTGACGGCGTGCATGAGGCGGGCGAGCACATTGGCGTGCTCCCGCTCGTCGAAATAGAAGCGTGGATCGGGGGTATTGGCGAACGGCTGCTCCCGCAAGCCGTAGAACTGCTCGTAACTCATGGGTGCCTTCCCCGGAGCGCTGCGATCCTCTCCCGACTCGAGACGGCGCTCGTGCCGGGCCAACTCACGTCGCCTGACTTCGTTCTCCGACCACCCTTCGAGTGCTGCCCGCGGCGGCCCTCAACGGTCACACTGCGGACACCTCCCCACCCGCGGGAACCCGCTCCTCCCTCGGGCCTCGTGATGCTCGTCATGTGGCCCGGCACGTCACTCGTCGCGTGAGCATCATCTCCAATTCGTTGGAGTCACGTTAGATGAAGGAGATCTTTTTCTTCTTGGCGCTCTTCCCCGGTTGCGGCGGCGGCCCCGGGGGTTCTGCGGCAGGGGCCGGAGGGGGCGGGGTGGGGGCCTCGGCCGGCCGGACGGCCGGGCCGGCGGCGGGGCGGACCCTCCCGGGGGGTGGCTCCTTCAGCCGACCCTTGAGATCCCGCAAGCGGGCTTTCGCGTCCCGGAACTTGGGAGCCTCCTCATGAAGGGCGCTCAGCAGCTCGTAGGCCTTGGCGGCGTCTCCCGTGGCCTCGTACGCGGTGGCGAGGTCGTACCGGAGGGCCCACGCCTCTTCGCTCAGGATCCCCGGCAGGGTGAGTCCCTGCTCGAGTTCCGCGACGGCCTGCGCGGGTTCCGCCTTGGCCAGGAAACAGAGCCCCAGGAGGTTTGCACAGGCGAGGGCCCGACCCGGCTCCTTGGCGGCCAGGCGGAACTCCTCGATGGCCTCGTCGTACAACTCCATTTCCTTGTACGCGATCCCCAGGTTGTAGTGGGTCTCGTAGTCCTCCGCGCTCAGCTGCTCCCGGACGCCCTTTCGGAACTCCTGCAGGATTTCCGTCAGCAGGGGTGCCGCGTCCCCAGGGGACCCGACGCCGATCTCCCCGATCAGGTCGGTTCCGAAATCCACGTAGCCCGCCTCCCCGGGGCCTTCCTCCTGGGCCACCTTGAAAACGGCTGAGACATCGTCGGAGGACGGCAGAAACGAGAAAGGCCGCGCGGGTTCCCCGGTGGGGGCCTCGCCAGGCGGCTCGGGGGGAGCCGCCTCCCCGCCCAGCTCACCCGCGGTCTCCGCCGCCTGGCCTCCCACGAACGTTCCCACCCCGGGGACGATACCCTCGAAGGCGGACGCCGCGGCGGGCAGGGCCTCGAGCGCCTCGAGTCGCCGCAGGGCTTCGGCGTTCCCGGGGTCTGCCGCCAGGATCCGTTCCAGAGCGCCACGCGCCTCCTCCACCATCCCCTGCTGGAGGAAGGAGTCCACCTCCGCCAGTTCCGCGGCCTCCCCGAGGGGCCTGGCCTTCGCCGCCTGCTTTGGCAGGGGCGCCCTGGCAGGCGCCGGCGGTGCGGCCGCAGGCTTGCGAGGGGTCGGCCGCGCTGCCGGACGGGCCGCCTTCCCCACCAGCCCCTCCAGGGCCTCCCGCACCTGCGCATTGGCGGGGTCCAGTTTGGCCAGGGATTCCAGCTCCACCTTCGCCTCGGCCCCCGCCCCGCGGCTCATGAAAATGGAGGCGATACTCAGCCCCTCCTTGACCGCCTGGTCCGCGAGGTTCCGATCCAGATAGACTTCCTTGAGGCGCTGCCGCGCCTTCAGGTTCCGCGGGGAGAGGCTCAGGGCCTGCTGCAGGTGCTCAATCGCCTTGTCCACCAGTCCGTACTTCAGGTAGACCTCCCCTTTGGCGACGTGGTCGCTCACCTGGCTATCCTCGGCCTCGGCCGGCGGGGATTCGACCGGCGCCTCGGCCTCGCCCACCTCCAGCGCGAGGCCCTCCGTAAGGGCAGGAGCCCCGGCCGCCGCCGCGGCAACGGAGGAGTCCTCCAGGAGTTCGAGAACCCCCTCGGCCGGGTGCTCTTCCCCGGCGGCCCCGATCTCCCCCAGCATCTGTTCCGCTTCGTGGGCAATGGCCGCGGCGTCCAGCCCGCCTTCCTGCGCCGCTTCCGTAAGGTCGAAGGCGCCCTCGCCCCTGCCCCCTCCCAGCTCCTTCTCCAGGCGGGCAACGTAGGCGCGCGCATCGTCAGTCGCGTTCTCATCCAGGGTAACTGTCCCCGGCTCCTCGGCCGGGGCCTCCTCTCCCTCCGAGAGAGCAATCAGCCCTGGATCCAACTCCACGGTAGTCGGGGGTGGCGCCGCTTTGGTGGGGGCGGCGGGGCGGGGAGGCGGGGGCGGCGGCGCCTTGGCGGGGGCGGCGGGGCGGGGAGGAGAGAGGCTCGCGATCTTCTCGGCCGCGTCGCGCGCGCGCGGGTCCAGTTCCTGCAGACTGCGATAGGCCTCAAGAGTGCCCGTCCGGTCGCCCTGCTTCTCCAGCACCTGCCCGAGACCCCGGTAGGCATCCGCCAGAGCAAGCTTGTCCTGGAGCCGGCTCAGGACTTCCACCAGGGCCCTGCGGTACAGCGCCTCACCGGGCGCTATCGCCGACAGCTCCTTCAGGACCCGGGCGACTTCTTGACCCCGCCCGGCCTCCACTGCAGGATCCATGGCCTGGCGGACCTCCTCGACCGCCCGGGCGTGATCTCTCTGCCCCGCTGCGAGGGCGGCGAGGCGAAGGTGGATCTCCCAGCGGCCGATGTCCAGCCCGAGCGCTTTGTTGTAGGCCTCGTGGGCCCGCTTCCCGTCCCCAGCCTCGCGGAAGCCATCGCCGAGGGAGGCCCACTGCGCCGCGTCACCGGGGGGCAGGCTGGCCGCGGCCTTCAGCGCCTGGATGCCTTCGGCCGATCCGGTCCTGGCCAGGAGGCGGCCGAGTCCGAGGTGCGCCTCGAAGCCCTGCGCATTGACCTGGAGCATCCGCCGGAAGATCTTCAGGGCCTCCGCGTCCTGGCCCGCCGCCAGGCACTGCTGAGCGCTCCGGGCCAGGTGCGTATAGGCGTCCTGCCCCATCCCCTGGCGCGCGAGCAACTGGGAGAGTTTCGTCGCCGCCGCCACATTGCCTGGATCCAGGGTCACGACTTTTTGGTAGACCGCGAGAGCTTCCTTCGTATCCCCGGCCTTGTTGCACTGCTCGGCGATCAGGAGCAGTTGCTGCTTCGCCTCAGCCACAAGGCCCTGCTCGGCGTACAGGTCGGCGCAGAGTGTCTGGGCCTGCAAATTCCCCGGGTCCAGCTTGATGACCTTCTTGTACACCGCGGTGGCCTTGGCGGGGAACCCGTCCCTCCGATAGGTATCGCCGAGGCTCATGTAGTGATCAATCGCCTCGCCCTTCTTCCCGGTCCGCGCGTACAGGTCCCCGAGCGTGTTGATGACGCTGAGATCCCTGGGGTCGGCCTCGAGGATTTTCTGGTACTCGCCGATGGCCTTCTCGAGCCGTCCCTGCTGGGTGAAGGCTAGGGCGTTGTCAATAGCCTTCCGCTTGTCGAAAGCCATACGCCTCCTTCAGCCGGACGCCTCCGAAAGCCCAAAATCCCGTAAATTGCCCGTATGAGGCTATCAAAGGCGTTGAAGGGTGTCAAGGCGGCCGGCGGCGG
>JAHFDC010000272.1 GCA_023249205.1 Candidatus Methylomirabilota bacterium | reverse complement strand
GCTACGACGCCTTCCGGTACTTCCTGCTGCGGGAGATGGTCTTCGGCCTGGATGCGACCTTCAGCGAGGAGGCACTGGTCGCGCGCCTGAACGCGGATCTGGCCAACGACCTGGGGAACCTGGTCAGCCGGACCTGCACGATGCTGGAGCGGTACCTGCAGGGCCGGATCCCCAGGTCCGCCCCGCCCGCCGCAGGGCTGGACATGGAGATCCCCCGGACGGTGGAGGCGGCCCAGGCCTCCGCCCGGAGCGCGGTGGAGCACTTCGCCTGGCACCGGGCCCTGGAGGCCATCTGGGAGATCGTCAGCCTCGCGAACCGGTACATTGACAGCGTGAAGCCCTGGGACCTGGCGAAGGCCCGGCCGGCGGACCTGGAGCGGGTCCTCTACCATCTCTGGGAGGCGATCCGACAGGCGGCCCTGCTCCTCTCCCCGGCCATGCCCGAGACCGGCGCCGCCATCTGGCGGCAACTGGGGGTCACGCTCCCGATTCAGGAGGCCCGCCTCCCGACCGAGGGGAGGTGGGGGGCGCCGGTCCCCACCGATCGGGTGCAGAAGGGGGAGGCCCTCTTCCCCCGGGTGGAGACGGCTGGCGTCCGGGCCAAGGTGGCAGCCGCCCAGGGCCGGGCCGGTGGGGAAAGCAGCCGGCGGCTGGGGAGACCTTCGGACCACCCCGCCGAGCCGCCGTTGCTCAGTGCTGAGGAGTTCGGCCGCCTGGATCTGCGCGTGGCGACCGTCGTGGCCGCGGAGGCCGTGCCCCGCTCCAAGAAACTGATCCGGCTGCGTGTGGATATCGGAGGGGAGGAGCGGACCGTGGTGGCCGGGATCCTCCAGGAATACTCACCGGAAACGCTGGTGGGGCGTCAGGTCATCCTCGTCGCCAACCTGAAGCCGGCCACCCTCATGGGCGTGACCTCCCAGGGGATGGTCCTGGCCGCGGAGGCCCCGGACGGCCGCGTGGTCCTGCTCATGCCGGACCGGGAGGTGCCGCCGGGCTCCCCGGTGAAGTAGCCGATGCAGACGCCTCGTGACCTCCATCCCGCGCTCCGGGTCTCGTGGGACTTCGCGGAGCAGGTGCGGGCCACGCTCCTGGGAATCATCCGTCCCTTGACGGCCGCGCAGTGGGTCTTCCGCCCTGCGCCCCCAGCGTGGTGCATCGGAGAGCAGGTCGAGCACCTCCTCCGCGCCGAGATCGGGTCGAGCAAGATGGTGCGCAAGCTGATCCGGGGCGATTTTCGCTCGCAGCACGTCCCTGCGGGTGCGACCCTTTACGCCGCCACCCTCGATCGCTATCCCTTCGGCCGCCTTGAGGCGCCGCCCGCCCTGGTGCCGGGCCCGGTCCGGAACCGGGAAATCCTGGAAGGAGAGCTGGCGGAGGCACATGCGCGCTTTCGCACCGAACTCGCCGCGTTTCAGGGGGACGACCCGGAGGCGCTGCGAGCCCCGGACCCCGCGACCGGCGTCTGGTTCACCCTCGGCGGCTGGGTGAAGCTGCAGGCCTGGCACGAGGCGCACCATCTCACCCGGATCCAACGGATCGCGGCCGTCCCCACCTTTCCCCGCTAACACTTTCTGGGCCCATTCGGTTCTCTCGGACTCGCTTCGCTCTAGCGGAGGAGATCCACCAGCGTGAAGAGGAAGATCCCGATGCTGAGGACCCCGTTGACGTTGAAGAAGGCGAACTCGAGGCGGGACAGACCGTAGCGGCGGACGATGGCGTGCTCCAGAAAGAGCAGGAGGAGGACGAAGAAGACACCCGCGTAGTACCAGGCACCAAGGTCGAGCAGGACCCCGACCGCAGCCAGCAGGAGCGGGGTCAGGGCGTGCAGCAGCAGGCTGACCGCGAGCCCCCCCCGTTCCCCCAGGCGAGCGGGGATAGAGAACAGCCTGTGGGCCCGGTCGAAGGGAATGTCGGGCAGCGCATAGAGGATATCGAACCCGCCCACCCAGCAGAGGACCGCCCCTCCCAGGATGACCGGCGCCAGGTCGAGACGGCCAGCCACCGCGATCCACGCGCCGATGGGCGCGAACGCCAGGCAAAGGCCCAGGATCAGATGGGAGAGGCTGGTGAACCGCTTGGTATAGGAGTAGCCGGCCAGCACCACGATGGCGAGTGGCGCCAGGGCGAGGCAGAGGGTATTGAGATTATAGGCGGCGAGAAGGAGCAGGCCGAAAGAGACGGCGACCAGGAGCAGGACCTGTCCGGGTCGAATGAGCCCTCGGGGAAGGGCGCGCTCCCTGGTCCGGGGGTTGAGCGCGTCGAGGTCCCGGTCGGCGTACCGGTTCATCCCCATGGCGCCACTCCGGGCCCCGACCATGGCCACGAGGATCCAGAAGAGGGTGCGCCCGTCCGGGATCCCGCGCGCCGCGAGGATCGCCCCCATCAGCGCGAAGGGGAGGGCAAAGACGGTATGGGAGAACCTGATCATCTCGAGCAAAAGACGGATGCGCGCCAGGAGGCCCATGCTCACCCGCGATTATCCCCGCACGCCCACATGGATGCAGACGATCCCGCCGGTCAGCGCCCGCCAGCGGACAGCG
>JAHFDC010000271.1 GCA_023249205.1 Candidatus Methylomirabilota bacterium | reverse complement strand
TGGAGCGGATCCCCGGCCCCCCTTGCTGCGCCTGCAACACCACCGCCCCCGCCCCGTCCCCGAAGAGCACGCAGGTGGTCCGGTCCCTCCAGTTCACGATCTTGCTCAGCGTCTCGGATCCTACCAGCAGGATCGTCCGAGCGGTACCGTTCTTGATGAGCCCGTCCGCGACGGCAAGACCGTAGATGAACCCGGAGCAGCCGGCCCCGATGTCGAAGGCGGCTGCCCGGCGCGCCTTCAGCGCATCCTGGAGGAGGCAGGCCGTGGCCGGCAGCGGGACCGCGGGGGTGACCGTCGCGACCAGGAGGATGTCCACATCCACCGGATCCACCCCGGCCATGTCGAGCGCCTTGAGGGCCGCGCCCTCCGCCATGGTCGCCGAGTCTTCCTCCGGGCCGCAGATCCGCCGCTCGGCGATCCCCGTCCGGACCCGGATCCACTCGTCGCTGGTGTCCACGATCCGCTCCAGGTCGGAATTCGTGAGGATCCCGGCCGGGACAAAGGAGCCCGTCCCGATGACCCGACTCGTCCGCATCCCAGCGATCTCCTCAGCCTGCCGCGATGCCGTCCCGGATGTTATCCAGCACCCGGCTCGTGACGCAGTCGGCCGCCACCCGCAGCGCGTTCCGGATGGCCTTGGCGGACGAGCGGCCGTGACTGATGATGGTGACCCCGTTCACCCCGAGGAGGGGCGCCCCTCCGACCTCCGAGTAATCGAGCCGCCGCCGCAGGCGGTCGAAGGCGGGCTTGAGCAGCAGGGCCCCGGCCCTGCTGCGCAGATCGGCGGCCACCTCTTCCCGGACGAGCGCCATGATCGTCTCCGCCACGCTCTCGCCGATCTTCAGAGCCACGTTGCCGGTGAACCCGTCGCAGACCACCACGTCGGCGTGCCCTTTGAAGACATCCACCCCTTCGACGTTGCCGATGAACTCGATGCCCCGCTCCTCCTCCAGGGCCCGGAACACCTCCTTCGTCAATTCGTTCCCCTTCGTCTCCTCCTCCCCGATGGAGAGGAGGCCCACCCGGGGCCGGGCCTTCCCCAGCGCCTGCCGGGCGTACACGTTCCCCATGATGGCGAACTGGACGAGGTGCCGGGGCTTGCAGTCCACGTTGGCCCCCACGTCGAGCAGGATGGCGTGGCCCGCGAGCGTGGGAAGAAGGGCGGCGATGGCCGGACGCTCCACGCCCGGCAGGGGACCCAGGACCACGAGCGCGATAGCCATGACCGCCCCGGTGTTCCCCGCGCTGACCACCGCGTCCGCGTCCCCACTCCGGAGCAAATCCACCGCCACCCGGATGGAGGAGTCCTTCTTCTTCCGGAGGGCCGCGGACGGGGACTCCTCCATCTCCACCACCTCCGAGGCGTGGCGAACCTTGATGGGAAGACCCGCCGAGTCGTGGCGGTCCAGGTGGCGCCGGACCTCCTCCTGGACCCCCACCAGGATCACGCCCAGTCCGAGCTCGCGGGCTGCGGCCACCGCCCCCTCCACGTTGACGGCGGGGCCGGCATCCCCGCCCATGGCGTCCAGAGCGATGCAGACCCGCGGGCGGTCCTGCAGCCAGGTGGGGGCAATGTCCACGCCCTACGCCTCCTCCTTCGGGAAGACGCTGCGGCCCCGGTAGGCCCCGCAGTGGGGGCAGGCCCGGTGGGGCCGCTTCGGTTCATGACACTGGGGGCAGGGGACGAGCGTGGGAGGGGTGAGGGCATCGTGGGCCCGGCGCTTGCGGGTCCGGGCGTTGCTGTGACGGCGCTTCGGCAGCGGCATGGCGGCCCCCGCTCCTTCTAGGCGTCTCTCTTCAGGCGCTCCAAGACAGTAAATCGGGGATCGAGCGGGGGCCCCGGACAGGCGCACGGGCCCTGATTCCGGTTGGCCCCGCACCGGGGGCAAAGCCCCTGGCAGTTCTCGCGGCAGAGCGGCTGGACCGGAAGGGCCAGCAGGAGATTCTGCTGAAGGAGGGCCGTGACGTCGAGGCGGCCCTCCTCGATGAATTCCGTGTCCAGGTCCTCGGCGGTCAACTCCACTTCTCCCTCCGTCGCCCCCGTTCCGGGATGCTGATAGTAGACGCTGAACGGCTCCCGGACCGGGCAGGCGAACGGCTCGGAGCACCGGCTACAGATAAGGGAAAGGGTGCTGGTCACCTCCCCCTCGGCCAGCACCCCCTGACTCGTGCGGGTCAATTTGAGATGTGCATCCGCCCGGACCTGATCGGGTGGCTCCCCATCCGGCAGACGCAACGCCACCGGCTCGGCCCGGAGGGTCAGTTCCAGCCCCTCCTGGGGGATCTCAGCGATATCAATCCGCATCGTCGTGCCGCCGGCCGGCGAAACTGCGAAATTCTAGCGAGAGCCCGGGGCACTGTCAAGCGAAAAGACCCGCGAAACAGTACGAAGAAACTGAGTGCAAGCTCCCGTGATCGAAGGCTTGAAGCCGTCAGACCTTCTGCTGCGGACCCTCGGCGGCCGACCCGAGGATCGCCACCCACGGCACGGCGGGAGATGCCGCCGCCGGCCGCGGCCGCGACGAGCCGGCGCCGGAGAGGAC
>JAHFDC010000270.1:1742-2551 GCA_023249205.1 Candidatus Methylomirabilota bacterium | reverse complement strand
GGCAGCCCCGCCCCTGCCCGTCCCCCCGGAGGGGGCGACGGCGCGCGCCGGGTCCGCGGTTCGGATCGGCGTCGGCCGGGATGCCGCCTTCTCCTTCTACTACCAGGACAACCTGGACCTCCTCGAGGCCGCAGGGGCGGTCCTGGTCCCGTTCAGTCCGCTCGCTGACGAGAGGCTGCCGGCGGGCCTCGGGGGCCTCTATCTCGGAGGGGGCTACCCCGAGACCGAGGCCGCGGCGCTGGCCGGCAATCGCGGCATGCGGGAGGAGATCCGGCAGGCCGTGGCCGCCGGCCTGCCCGTCCTGGCCGAGTGCGGCGGCTTCATGTACCTGTGCCGGGCGATCGAGGATGATGCCGGCCCCCACCAGATGGTCGGGGTGTTCGATGCCGTGATCCGGTTCCCGGGACGGGGCACCCTGGCGTACTGCGCCGTGGACCTGATCCACCCTTCGCCCCTCGGCCCCGCGGGGCTCACCCTGCGGGGACACGAGTTCCATGCCTCGTCGCTGGTCGAGCCGCCTCCCGTGCGGTCCCACGCCTACCGGGTGCGCCGTCTTCCGGTAGGCGGACCCGAGGTCGAAGGGTACATGGTGGGCAACACGCTCGGGAGCTACCTGCACCTGCACTGGGGATCCTGCCCGGAGGTGGCCCGGAACTTCGTGGAGGCCTGCCGGTCGCACGCCGCGGCGCGCCTCGCTCCTCTCCCCGCCGGTCCAGGGAGAATCCCGTGACGCGGATGCGGGCCCCGATGGAAGCGGTTCCGGCGCGCGTGGCTGAATGCTCTCCGGGCCGGCCGCGGCCTGCCTCCCC
>JAHFDC010000270.1:0-1732 GCA_023249205.1 Candidatus Methylomirabilota bacterium | reverse complement strand
CTTGGAAGGGGTCCCGTGATGGCAACGCTCGCCCGGGCGCTGATGGTGCAGGGGACCGCCTCCGGCGTGGGAAAGAGTGCCGTCGTCACGGGTCTCTGCCGGCTTTTCCGGCGGGAGGGGATCCGGGTCGCTCCCTTCAAGGCGGTCAATATGTCCCTGAACGCCGGCGTCACGGCCTCCGGCGGGGAGATGGCTCGGGCGCAGATCGTCCAGGCGGAGGCGGCCGGCGCCCTTCCCGATGTTCGGATGAATCCGATCCTGCTCAAGCCGGTCGCAGGGGAGGGGATGCAGGTCATCGCGCTGGGGAGTGCGGTGGGGCTGCTCACGGCTGATGAGTTCCAGGCGCGCGGTGCGTGGGCGTGGGAGATCATCGCCGATGCGTACCGGGCGCTAGCCGCCACGCACGAACTATTGCTCCTCGAAGGGATGGGGGGACCGGCCGAGGTCAACCTCCGCGAGACCGATCTCGCCAACATGCGGGTCGCCGCGCTGGCGGGTTCGCCAGTTCTGCTTGTGGCCGACATGGCCTTCGGCGGTGCCTTCGCCGCCCTCCTCGGCACCTTCTCCCTCCTGCGGCCGGAGGAGCAGGGCCGCGTGGCCGGCTTCGTGCTGAACCGGTATGCGGGGAAGCGGTCTTCCCTGGAGCCGGCCATCGCGGACCTGGTGAGGCGAACGACGCGACCGGTCCTCGGCGTCCTGCCCTGGCAGGACGCGCTCTCCCTCCCGGAGGAGGATACCGCCAGCCTCCGCGAACCGCTCGGCAGGCTGGGCGCGCCGCTTCGGATCGGTCTCGTCTGGCTGCCGCACCTGTCCAACTTCGACGAGTTCGGCCCCCTCAGCCGGGAGCCGGATGTCGCGCTCACCTACCTTCGCCTCCCGGAACAGATCCCCCGCTCCGACGCCGTCATTCTGCCGGGGAGCCGGGCCACTGCCGCTGACCTCGCGTATCTCCGGGGGTGCGGCCTTGCGGAGGCCATCCGGGAATTCGCCGAGGAGGGTGGCCACGTGGTGGGAATCTGCGGCGGGTACCAGATGCTGGGCCGGCGCCTGCTGGACCCGGACGGCGTGGAAGGCGAGGGGGAGATCGAAGGCCTGGGCCTCTTGCCCGCGGAGACGGTCTTCGCGGGGGAGAAGATCGCGCGGTCCGTCCGGGTCTCTGCGGGTCCCCTGCTTGGTCCCGGCGGGCCGGACGGGATCGCCGGGTACGAGATCCACCACGGGCGTGTCCGGGTGGAGCCCGGCACGCCTGCGGCGCTTCTCACGGCCTCCAGGGAGGCGGAGGGGGCTCGGAGCGCGGACGGGCGCATCTGGGGGAGTGCGGTCCACGGGCTCTTTCAGGACGACCGGTTCCGGCGCGCGTGGCTGAATGCTCTCCGGGCCGGCCGGGGCCTGCCTCCCCTTGCGCCTCGCGCGGAAGATCGGGAGATCATGTTCGACGCGTGGGCAGACTGCCTGAAGGCCCACGGGGACTGGCCGCGGATCCGGCACCTCGCGCTGGGACGATGATGCGCCCGTACGCCTTCGCCCTGGTCGTTGCCCTCGTCGGCCTTGCCGTCCCGACCCTCGCGGCCCCGGTCCGGGACATGACGGGGCGGGAGGTGGAGGTCTCCCGCGCTGCCACCCGGGTCGTTTCCCTCGCGCCGAGTCTCACCGAAATCCTCTTTGCCCTTGGCGCGGGCGACCTTCTCGTGGGGGTGACGGACTTCTGCGACTACCCGCCCGAGGCGGCGCG
>JAHFDC010000074.1 GCA_023249205.1 Candidatus Methylomirabilota bacterium | reverse complement strand
AGACTCCGGCACCGCCGACATCGGCTTTCAGGCCCTCTCGGGGGCCGCGAGCCGCAACGAGAACATCCTCTATATCTGCTACGACAACGAGGTGGCGATGAACACGCAGGGCCAGGCGACCTCCACGTCCACGAGTCTGGCCCGAACCCCGACCACCCCGACCGGCGCCGCCGCGCTCCGGAAGGACGTGCCGCGGATCATGGCGGCCCACGGGGTGCCCTACGTCGCGACCGCCGCCGTCTCGCACCCCGAGGACTACCGGCGGAAACTCCGCCGGGCGGCCCGGGTCACCGGGTTCCGCTACATCCAAGTGCTGACCCCCTGCCCGATCGCCTGGGGCTACCCTCACGCCGACACGGTTGACGTCACGGCCCTGGCTGTTGAAACCGGCCTCTGGGTCCTCTATGAGGTCGTCGGGGGAAAGCGGCGGCTGACCTACCGGCCCGAACGCCGCCGCCCCATCCGGGAGTACCTCGCGCTTCAGCGACGGTTTGACGGTCTCCGCCCTCGGGAGATCCAGGCGCTCCAGAAGCAGGTTGATGCCGCCTGGAGGGCCGTCCGGTGAAAGAGCTGCGCTTTCATGGCCGCCGTGAGCCCCGGTACGATCAGGTGGCTCCGTTCGTCGCAACCCCTCGGCTTCTCGCGGAGGCGGCCCTCCGAGAGGGCAAGTACGTCCAGTTCCGTCCCCCCTGGCTCTTCCTGCGGGGGTTCAAACCGGAGACGGCCCTCCTCCGGGTGGACGGCGACCCCATCGAGACGTACCAGGAAGACGCCTCTCTCGACTGGGCCGTGGTGACCGATCCGACCCTCCTCGGCGAGGTCAACGTGCTCACGGGCCTCAAGCCGGGGGGACTCCTTCTGGTCAATGGCGAAGCCTCGGGAGCTGTGAAGGGGAAGGCCAGGGTGATCACGCGCGACCTGAGCGGGCTCGCGAAGGCCCACAAGGCCCCGCTCACCCCGGCCCTCATCGGGGCCGTCATCGGACTGACGGATCTGGTGAGACTTGAAACGGTCGAGGCGTTGCTGAAGGGGGCGGCGGGGGGGGACCGCCTCCGCCGGGCGAGCCTCGGCGCTCTGCACGCCGGATTCGGGAGCACCCGGGGGAAGTGATGCCCGGAGCGCAACCGCTCGCGGAGCCGGCGCCCGGAGGCGTGAAAATGGGGCCGGCCGCGGTGCCGGTGGCCCTCGGCTGGACTCTTTGAGCTGAGATCTCGTAACCATGGACAACCTGCGGAGGGGGGAGAGCGTCATGCGAAAGATCGGGGTCATCGTCGTGGTGATGCTGGGGCTGCTCGCGGGCTTCGCCGGGATCGAGCAGGCCCGGGCGGAGCAGAAGCCGATCGAGATCCGGTTCGGGCACGTCGGATTCCCCAACTCCCTGTTCGACATCACGGTGAACGAGTACGCGAAGCGGGTCAACACGGACCTGAAGGGCCGGGTCGAGATGAAGGTCTTCCACTCCAGCCAGCTCGGGACCGACGAGGTCATGGTGAAGGGGATCAAAATCGGGGCGCTGGAGATGTTCCTGCCCTCCACGATCATGAGCACCGTTGAGACGAAGTTCGGCGTCTTCGAGATGCCGTATGTCATCGTGGACCGGGCTCACATGAAGCGGGTCGCCGGGGACGCGCGTATCCGCGACGCCCTGTTCACCCCGATTCCCGGCAAGGGTATGCGCCTGTTGGCGTACTGGGAGAACGGGTTCCGACATGTGACCAACAACGTCCGGCCCATCAACGTGCCTGAAGACCTCAAGGGAATCAAGCTGCGGATTCCGGGCGGTGTCTGGCGGGGGAAGATGTTCCGCGCCTACGGGGCGAACCCGTCGCCCATGCCGTTCGCCGAGGTCTATTCGGCCCTGCAGTCCGGCGTGATGGACGGGCAGGAGAACCCGTTCCCGCAGATCGCGTCGGCTAAGTTCAATGAGGTCCAGAAGTACCTGTCCCTCACCGGCCACGTGTACACGCCGGCCTACCCGACCGTCAGCGAGGCCTTCTGGGAGAAGCTGCCCAAGGACGTCCAGCAGACCCTCGAGAAGATCGCCGTCGAAGTCGGCGACATTGCCCGGAGCGAGGGAGAGCGGCTCGACAAGGAGCTGGCGGGGAAGCTGACGACCGGCCAGATGAAGATGAACGAGGTGGACAAGAGCGCGTTCATCAGGGCCTCCGCCCCCATTTACCACGAGTTCGACGTAGAGGTGAAGGGGGGCGGAGATCTCGTCAAACTGATCCAGTCCCTCCGATAACCTGGGAGCGGCGCCACCCCGGTCCCGACCTGCCCGGGCCGGGGTGGTTCGCCGTCAAGGAGACGCATGAGCGGCGCGGCGAGGGCCCGGTCCGTTCCGGGACGCCTCTACCGAAGCCTGATGGCCCTGGTGGAGGTCTGGGTGATGGTCCTGCTCGTCGCCATGACCCTGCTGGTGACGGTCGCGGTCTTCTACCGGTATGTCCTCGACGCGTCGCTCAGCTGGTACGATGAGTTCGCCTCGTACCTGCTGGTCTGGCTGACCTTCTACGGGGCCGTCACGGCGGCGTACCATCGGCGACACATCGCATTTGACACCCTCGTGGAGCGCCTCACCCCGGCGGCCAGGAGGGGGGCCGCCGTCGCGGCCGAGGTGTGCGTCCTCGCCTTTCAGGGCATCCTCCTCTATTACGGCTGGGTCCTCGCGGAGGCGATCAAGAGAGACACTGCGGTCTCCCTCGAGTGGGTGCGGATGGGCTGGATCTACAGCGTCATGCCGATCAGCGGAGGCCTCATGCTCCTGATCAGCCTGTCGGACCTCGCCACGCTCCTCCGGGGTGGGCCGCTCCGGCAGCAGACATACGGACGTGATGCGACGGAGTAGGGGCGGCGCGGGGCGGCGCGGGGGGTTCTCGGGAGACCACTCCCTATGGAATGGCTAATCCTCGTCATCATCCTCGGCCTCACGGCGCTGAATGTCCCCATTGGCTACGCGCTGGTCCTCAGCACCGCCGTCCTCCTCGTGGCCAAGGGGGTGGCACCGCTGACCGTCGTCCCCCTCAACCTCTTCGCAGGCGCCTCGAGTTTTCCGCTCCTCGCCATCCCGCTGTTCATCCTGGCCGGGGGCCTGATGGAGACGGGCGGGATCTCGCTGCGGCTGGTTAACCTCGCGAGCTCCCTGGTGGGATACATCCGGGGTGGTCTCGCGATGGTGACGATCCTGGCGACGATGATCCAGAGCGAGATCTCGGGCTCCTCGGTGGCCGACGCCGCCGCCATCGGCAAGGTCGTCATCCCGGCCATGGAGCGACGGGGCTACCCCCGCGCCTTCAGCGCTGCCGTGGTCTCGAACGCGGCCAGCGCCGCCATCCTCATCCCGCCGAGCATCCCCATGATCATCTACGCCTGGATGGCCGAGGAGTCGGTGGCCAGGCTCTTTCTGGCCGGCTTCGCCCCCGGGTTCCTGGCCGGGGGGTGCATGATGCTCCTGTCCTACTACTATGCCCGGAAGTACAAGTTCCCCGTGGAAGATGCCTTCTCGTTCCGTCGCGTCGGCGTGGCCACCGTGGAGTCCGCCTGGGCGCTCTTCATCCCTGTGGTGATCTGGGGCGGCATCCTCTTCGGGATCGCGACCGCCACGGAGGTCGCGGCCCTGGCGGCGGTCGCGGCCTTCCTCATCGGCGTCTTCGCCTACCGCGAGGTCTCCTGGCCCCACCTGGTCCGGGTCGTCAAGGACTCGTCCCTCCAGACCGCGTCGGTCATGCTGATCGTGGCGGCCTCGGCGGTGCTCGGGTGGTACCTGACCAACGAGCGGATCCCCCAGCAGTTCGCCCGGGCCATCCTCCAGACGACCAACAACAAGTACCTGATCCTCCTCTTCCTGAACCTGTTCTTCTTCCTGGCGGGGATGTTCCTCCACAGCGCCGCGGCGATCATCCTGATCGTGCCGATCGTCATGCCCCTGATCCGGCAACTGGGGATTGACCCGATCCACTTCGGGATCATCGTGACCATCAACCTCGGGATTGGTCAGCAGACCCCGCCGGTCGCGACCGTCCTCATGACGACTTCGGCGATCGCCGGGCTTCCCTTCTGGGAGGTCTTCAAGGCCGGGTTTATGTACACCCTGGTGTTGGTGTTTGTGACATTGCTGGTGACCTACGTGCCATGGATCAGCCTCTTCATCCTCGACATCGTCAAGATCTCCTGATCGCGGGTCTCGTGCTGGCCTTCGCGTCGGGCTCGGCGCCCGCCTGGGCCTGCGGGGACGGTGAGGTGCGCCGGGTCTTCGACCGGGTCGCCGAACTCATGCACGTCCGGGTGGACCCGGCCCGGCCCTGCCCCGGAATCGTCCCGCGGGACGCGATGCCTGCGGAGCGCTTCGCGGCCCTCGTCGGTCTCGACACGGGCGGCCGCGTCTTCCCGGCCTACTTCCCCTCGGCCAACCTGATCGTCGTCGAGCCGGGGCGGCCGGACCTGCTGGCACACGAACTGGCCCACTACTTCCAGGTCGTCTACTGGGGGATGACGGAGAACGATTCGCGCGACACGGTCGAGCGACAGGCAACGGCGGTCGAGCGGATGTTCCGCGAGGGGGAGGGATCGGGACCATGAGCGGGGACCTGCTGATCGAGCGGCGGGACGGCGTCGCGATCGTCACCTTCAACCGGCCGAAGCAGCGGAACGCGATTCACTACGAGATGTGGCGCGGGATCGCCGGTCTCATGGCGGGGTGCGGGAGGGACGAGTCGGTGCGCGTGGTGGTGTTCCGGGGTGCCGGGCAGGAAGCCTTCTCCGCCGGGGCGGACATTGCCGAGTTCGACCGGCACCGGAAGGACTCGACCGTCGCCCGGCGCTACCACCGGGCGGTGGAGGCGGCCCTCGACGCGATCGCGGCGCTGCCCAAGCCCACGATTGCCCTCATCACCGGGTATTGCGTGGGAGGGGGCTGCGAACTCGCCACCGCGACCGACATCCGGATCGCGGCGGAGAACAGCCGGTTCGGGATCCCGAGCGCGAAACTGGGGCTGCTCGTCGGCTATCGGGAGATGCAGCGGCTCGTCCGGCTGGTTGGGCCGGGCGTGGCCATGGATCTCCTCCTGACGGCCCGGCTGATGGACGCCGAAGAGGCGGTCCGGGCCGGCCTGATCTCGCGGCTCGTCCCGCTTGCCGAGATCGAGCAGAGCGTCCGGACGCTCGCGGGCGAGGTGGCCTCGCTCGCCCCGCTCGCCCACCGGGGGCATAAGCAGATTCTCGAAACGGCTCTGACCAATCCGCGCCTCAAGGGGCTCACCCCGAAGCAGAAGGGGCTCCCCTTTGCCTGCTACGATACGAAGGACTTCCACGAGGGAAGGCGCGCGTTCATGGAGAAACGCCGACCGGAGTTCAAGGGGCGTTGAGGACGGCAACGCGCGGGAGGCCGAGCCTCGCTTGCCGGAGCCTGCGTGGTCCCCGGACAGGGAGCCGGTGACGGGCGCCACGGCGTGAGGGGGTCATGACAACTGGAGAGGTTGAGGGGCAACGGGCACAGGCGCTCGAGGGGATGGTGGTCCTCGACGCCAGCCAGATCATGGCGGGGCCCTTCTGCACGCTGCTCCTCGCCGACATGGGCGCCGATGTCATCAAGGTCGAGCGCCCCGACGGGGGGGATGACACCCGGCGGATGGGGCCTCCCTTCATCGCGGGGGAGTCAGCGGCATTTC
>JAHFDC010000073.1 GCA_023249205.1 Candidatus Methylomirabilota bacterium | reverse complement strand
TCCTGCTGCGCGAGTTGCAGGGGCTGCGGCCGCCGCGCCTCATGTGGGCCCGCAGCCAGCTGAGGCGGGATCTCTCGGGGAGGCGCAGCAAGACCCGGACGGAGCACACTCGCGGGCGGTATGTCCGGAGCCGGCCCACCGGGGAGTACCGGGACCTGGCGTTGGACGCCACGCTCCGGGCAGCCGCCCCCCACCAGTGCGTGCGGCCGCGCGGGAGGACGCGGGTCGCCATCACCCGGGCCGACCTTCAGGCCAAGGTCCGGGAGCGGAAGGCCGGGAACGTCCTCCTGTTCCTGGTGGACGCCTCCTCCTCCATGGGGACGCAGCAGCGGATCATGGCCACGCAGGGGGCCATCCTCTCGCTCCTGGTGGACGCCTACCAGCGGCGGGACCGGGTGGGGCTGGTGACCTTCCGGGAGGCCTTCGCCGAGATCATCCTCCGTCCCACCAGCAGCGTGGAGAAGGCCAAGCGGGCCTTCGAGGGGATCCTGCTGGGCGGCACGACCCCTCTCTCGGCCGGGTTGGTCGCGGCGGTGGACCTGCTGGAGAGTGAGCGGCGGAAGAACCGGGACGTGATGCCGCTCCTGATCCTGATCACCGACGGGATGCCCAACGTCTCCATCAGCGACCTGGATCCGATGGAGGAGGCGATGCTCCTCGGGCGGACGGTCCGCCACCGCGGCATCCCCTCCGTGGTCCTGGACAGCGAGGCGGGCTACACGCGCTCGCTGGCCTATACCTCCCCGGGCCGGGCCCGGGAGATCGCCGCAGCGATGGGGGCGCAGTACATCCCGGTGGCCGAGATGACGCTCCACGCCATCCTGGAGGTCATCGCCCGCCAGGCCCGCACCGCAGCCCCCTGAGGCGGATCGCGCGGCAGAGTCGCCACCCCTGGCAGGCAGGCTGCGGGGAGCCGCCGGCGCCAGCGGTGGCCCATCGAGAGGGGTTGGGAACCATGATTGATCGAGAGACGATGGAGAAGCGGTACGGGGAACTCGGAACGGGCCGCTTCGAATTGACGATTAACGGGAGGTCCCACGACCTCTACGAGATCCTCCGGATCATGGGCCACGATTTCGAGGACATCCGGCCCATTGACGCCAGTGTTCTGCCCGAGAACCGCTACGCCATCCGGTACGGCGACCTGGAAAACCGGGACATCGTGGTCCTGGAATTCGACCAGGAGTTCCGGTGTCTCGCGGAGTATCACGCGCACCTTGCGGACTGGATGGGGGAGGATGAGTACCAGGCGTTCGGGTGGGGCGCCTGGTGTCCCTGGAGCATCTGAGGGGAAGGGCGTGCACCCCTGGCGATTCCGCCTCGTGAGAAAGGAGGATGGACACCGGGGGCTCCTTCTGGAAGGACGGGCGTCCCGAGAGGGAAGCCAGGAGGAGGTGGAGTTCTTTCTCCTGATCGGACCCGACTACGGGACGGCGGACGTCCACTCCCTCCGGGGCGAGTCCTTCGGGCTCATTGACTACTTCTCGGCCTTCCTGGGCCAGCCGGCCACAGGGCCGCAGCCGGTGAATATCGGCGAACTGATGGACAGCGAGGACGAGATCCCGGTGAACGCCTTCTGGAGCATTCGGGCAGACCAGCGGGCGGGCATCCTGGCGGGGCTGCTCAGGGCGGTCGAGGGGCAGGAGACGCGGGATGGATAAGGGGCCCAGGATCGAACAGATGCGCCGATACATCCGGTCCCGGGAGAAGGAACTCCTCTCCCAGATCGAGGAGATGTCCGAGGAGCAACTCCGATGGACCGTGCGCCTCTTCGCCGACTGCCTCGATGAGGCGAGCCAACGCCTCTGCCTCAGCGGGTTCAGCGAAAACTTCCCCGTCGAGAAGATGCGCGCCGCCGTCGCCTCCCTCATCCCCCAGTACACCCAGCTGGCCCTCACGGACCTGGACTTCAAGGCCCAGGTCGAAGGGTCAGGCCTGAACTCTCTCACGGAGGAGGAGCTCCAGAACATGTCCTGCGCGGAGAAGTGGGACCTGCTGGCCGAGGCGGCGGAGGCCCACACGCTCTCCCAGCTCCGGCGGGAGGTGGCCCGGCTCCTGTTCTGCCAGACCTACGACCTGTACTGCGACCCCAGCCTGCCCCTGGCGGCCATCGAGTTCCCCGCCTACTTCGAGGTCCAAGACGCCCTGGCCCTGGTCCCCCCCGAAGCGCTCCGGGCACTCAAGGGGAGGATCCTGCCCATGACCCGGGAACTGGAGCAGGCCCCGGCCCAGGCCCAAGAGGGGATCCTGCGGGCCATCCGGGGGGAGATCGCCCGCGCCATCGCCTATGACAAGCCGCTGGAACGGCTCTTCGAGGGCGCGATGGACCCGATCCGCCGTGGCGAACAGCCGGCGGCGGAACAGGCGGCCCCCGTGGACACGGAAGGGATGTCCCGGACGCACCTCCAGATCTCGGTCAGGGTTCTCACCGACCTCATGAGCCTCGAGGAGATGCGCCGCGAGCTCTCCCCTCTCCGCGCTCGCTACCCATCCTTCTCCGAGGTCCCCGAGGAGGGGGTCAAGGACCTCGTGAAGACCCTCGGCGAGAAGCTCGGGGGGCGGACCACCCTGAGTTTTACGGACCGCTACCGGTCAGGCCGGATGCTGACCCGGCGAGGCCTTTCCCCGGACGTCTGGACCCTTCTGCCCGAGGGGGAGAAGCGCCGGTTGCTCTTCGAAGACAATGCCGCCATGGATCTCACCCAGATGGCTCGGCACATCAGCCGGATCTTCATGAGCCATGAGTATCGGATGCTCCATGATCCCACCACGCAGATCGGCTTCCTGAATGACCCGTTCTACCAGGCCCTGCAGGAGAGCATCCTGGCAACGTTCAGCCCCCCCGCTCAGCAGGAACGGCTGAGGGAACTGAACCGGGTCGTGACCGTACGGATGCTCGAGGTCGAGGGGGCCCCGCCGGAGGACCGGCAGGCCCGCCTCCTGGAACTCCGGAAAGCCATCGCGGCTGCCCTCGGTCTGCCGGACAGCCTCCTTCGTCCCGAGCCCGAGGCGTAAGCTAAAGGAGGATCCGAACGATGCGCTGGCAGTATCAGGACCGAATGGTGATGTTCAAGGAATCGAGCGAGGGGTTGATCAGCGGGCTGGAGTGGCTGAACGAGGTGGGGCAGGAGGGATGGGAGATGGTCTCGGCCGTCCCCCTGATCGCCCCCAACAAGGATGGCTACGCCTACGGGACCGTGGGCGCCCTCATGATCTTCAAGAGGCCGCAGGGCGGCGGCGCCTAGGGGGGCCAGGCATGGTGGAGGAACAGCGACAACCCGGGGCGGAACCGGGGATGCTCCCCAGGCTCCTCGAGGAGGTGGAGCGAGCCAAGGCGGCGGGGGATGCCTCGGGCGTGGCCTGGGGCCTCGCCAAGCTTGGCACCTCTTACCAGACCCAGGGGAAAAACCGGGATGCCCTCCTGTTCTTTGAGGAAAGCCTCAAGGTCTTCGGCGACCTCGGGGATAAACCGGGAGAGGCCTCCGTCTGCGGCCTGATGGGGTACCTCCTGTACCTGCAGGGCGCCTGGGACCGGGCGCTGGAGTCCCTGGACCGCGCCCGGCGCCTCCAGGAGGAACTCGCAGACCGGGCCGGGCTCGGCGCGACCCTGGGAAAGCTGGGGAGCGCCTACGAGGGGAAGCTCGAGTGGGAGCAGGCCCTCCGGTGCTACCAGCAGAGCGCGACGATCAAGGAGGAACTCGGAGATCGGGCGGGGCTGGCGCTGACCTGGAACAACATCGGCACCCTGTGGGCCAAACAGGAGCAATGGGCGGAGGCCGTGGACGCCTACGGCCGGAGTCGGGCCATCCAGGAAGCCATCGGGGACCGCCGGGGCCTCTCCATTACCCTGGGCAACCTGGGGCGCGTGCACCAGGCGAAGGGGGAGTGGCGGGAGGCCGTGGCCTCGTACGAGAAGAGCGCTGCTCTCCACGAGGGGCTAGGAGACGCCCTGGGATGCGCGACGATCCTGAACAGCCTCGGCCTCCTCCGCAAGGAGATGGGTGATCTCGAGGGGGCGCAGGAGGCGTACGAGCGCGCCATTCGGATCGTGCGGGAACGGGAGCACCTCCTCCACGCGACGGTGCTCATGCACAACCTGGCCATCGTCCACGAGGAGAAGGGAGAGTTCCGGAAGGCCCTGAGCCTGCTGGAAGAAGTCATCTCGCTGGACAAGCGGATGGGCAACCCGGACCTGAAGCGCGACATGCTGACCTTCCGCCGGATCCGCCGGCGGATGTCCCTCGAGCGGGACGTGCAGGTGGAGAACCGGGAGAGGGAGCCCGGGGGGCGCTGAAGCCGGGCATTCAGATGGTACGCATCTTGCTATGGTATAGTTATACCTGCGGCGACCCCGCCGGGGACAGCCCCTGCGGGGTCGTGGTTTCCCGAAGGGAGACGAGCCCGAGATGAGCAAGCCGCTCAGCGCTGGCCAGATGGCCACGGAAGAGGCGATCCTTCGCCTGATCCTGGACCGGGGCGGCTCACCCGACGCCGACCTGATCCGGGAGATCATCGGCACCGCCCTGAAGCTCGTGGAGGAGAAGACGAGCCGAGGCGATCTGAAGATCATCAACTCGGCCCTCAAGGAGATGCGCTACGCCTTTAAGGTGTTCGCCCCCTTCCGGCACATCCGGAAGGTCACGATCTTCGGCTCCTCCCGCCTCGAGGACGAGAGCCCCGAGTACCGTCAGGCCCGCGCCTTCGCCCGGGCGGTGGGCGATCAGGGCTTCATGGTGATCACGGGGGCCGGCGACGGGATCATGAAAGCGGGGCAGGAGGGGGCCGGCCGGGAGCGGTCCTTCGGTGTCAACATCCGGCTCCCCTTCGAGCAGCGGCCGAACTGGATCATCGAGGGGGACGAGAAGCTCATCTACTTTAAGTATTTCTTCTCCCGCAAGCTCATCTTCGCCAAGGAGACAGACGCCATCGCCCTTTTCCCGGGGGGGTTCGGGACGCTGGACGAGGCCTTCGAGATCCTGACGCTCGCCCAGACCGGCAAGAGCCAGCCCCTTCCGATCGTCCTGTTGGACGCCCCGGGTGGGTGCTACTGGCGGGAGTGGGAGGGGTTCCTCCGGCGGCAGATGCTGGATCGGGGGATGATCTCCCCGCAGGATGTGGACCTGTACCGGATCACGGATAGCACGGACGAGGCGGTAGAGGAGGTGGCGGCCTTCTACCGGAACTACCACTCCTCCCGCACCGTCCACGAGGGACGCCTGCTCATCCGGCACCTGTACCCGCTACCCGACGTGGCGCTGGCCCGCCTGAACGCCGAGTTCGCCGACATCCTGGTGGATGGACGCATCGAGCGGACGGCCCCGCACCCGGACGAGACGAACGAGCCCGAACTCGCCGACCTCCCCCGGCTGACCCTCCGCTTCAACCGGCGGGACTTCGGCCGGCTGCGCCGCCTCATTGACGCCCTGAACGCGGCCGCATCCGAGGCGGCTGTCCCAGGGACGGGCGCCAGGGCGGGCCGGCCTGTCGCAGGGCGGACCGGCGACGGCCTCTCCCTCACCTAATACAAACGAGCTAAATTGTGTGACAAAAGGTCCGGGTGGCGCCGGATGCCGCCCCCTGGCCCCCGTAGCGGAGGGGGGTCCCATCGGCGCTTGGCCGATGGGGGGAACCACGGGAGGGTTCCCCACGGGGCCCGGGGGCCGGGGCGGCG
>JAHFDC010000269.1 GCA_023249205.1 Candidatus Methylomirabilota bacterium | reverse complement strand
GATCGGGGTTGCGGGGAAGAAGGTGGAGGCCCGAGGCCTGCGCAACGTCCGCCTCCTGGTGGGGGACGTCACCCGTCTGAGCCTCCGCGATCGGACGTGCGACTGCATTCTCTCTCTGGGGGACGTGATCGGCCACATCCCCAACTACGAGGCGATGCTGGCCGAGGTGGCCCGGGTGGCCAAGCCCGGCGCCCTCTTCTGCTTCGAGTGCGAGAACAAGTGGTACCCCGGCCTCCTCTGGAATCGGGAGGAACGCCGGGCAGCCCTGCAAGACTGGCGGAAGGGGCACCTCAGGGTCTGGGAGTTCCAGGGAAAGGCGCTGACCTTCAACTCCTTCGCCCGCGGCGAAATCCGCACCCTTCTGGCCAAGCACGGCTTCACGATCCTGGACATCTACGGGTTCGACTTCTTCACCTACCTCCTGCCCATCCCCGAGAAATACCAGTTCTCCGACCGGCCCGGCTGGCGCGAGAAGACCGTCCTCGCCCTTGGGAAGGTGGACCTGGCCCTCACCCGCTGCTTCCCGGTCAATCGGTTCGGCTACAGCGAGGTGATCTTCGCTCGGAAGGTTTCCTGACGCGGGCTACTCCCGGGCCGCGAGCAGGATGCCGGAGGCGATGACGCCCCCGCCGGCGAGGAAGGCTGCGCCGAGGCGCTCGCCCAGGAGGAGCCAGGCGAGGATCCCCCCGACCACGGGCTGGGCGAAGAAGAAGACCGCCACGACGCCGGCCGGGAGGCCCTCCAGGCCCTTGTACCAGAGGTACCAGGCGAGGGCCGTGGAGGCGAGACCGAGGTAGAGGATGGCGAGGAGGCCGCCAAGGGAGGGGACGGGGACCGGTCGGCGGCTTACCTCCCAGAGGAGGACCGGGAGGAAGAAGGGGAGGCTCCAGAGGCAGGCGTAGGTCATGGCCGGCAGGGCCCCGTAGCGGGCGACCAGGGGCTTGCCCAGGACCGTGACGAGCGCCCAGGCGGCGGCTGCGGTGAGCAGCAGGAGGCTTCCCCAGAACGTCCCGCTTGCGAAGAGACCCTGCAGCCCCGATTGTCCCCCAACCACGACCAGTGCGCCCGCGAAGGCCAGGACGGTCCCTCCCACCGTCCGGATCGTGGGGACCTCCCGCAGGAGCAGCCAGGCCAGGAGGACCACGAAGGCCGGCGTGGTGGTGGTGAGGAGCGCCCCCTCAGCCGCCGTGGCCAGATCGGTCCCGACGAACTGGGTGACGATGGTCCCACAGACGACGAGGCCGAGGCGGACGAAGCGGCCCCGGTCCTCTCTCTGATAGCCCCCCCGCCCGGTCTGCCGGACGAGGAGCCAGCAGGCAAAGCCCCCCAGAAGCATCCGCGCGAGGCCCATCGTGACCGGGGGCAGTTCTGCGAACGACCACTTGCTCACGACGTACATGCCCCCCCAGATGGCGGCGGCCAGGAGCGGGAAGAGGGCGTGGATCGAAAACGCGTGGGCGGTGGGGGGAGCGACCGGGGCGGGGGGACGAGCCGTCATGGCCGCCCATGATAGGGAGCGCCGGGGCCCGTTGGCAAAGGAAATGTCAGAGGGTCAGCGCGCGGGGAGGATGCGGTAGGGACGGCCGAGGGTCCAGGCCTCTTTCGCCGTCGGAGCCGTCTCCCGCGGGTCCCGACCCGCGAGCAGATCCAGCACGACGGCCAGATAGTTTTCGACCGGGACGGCCCCCGGCAGGGCCCAGCGGTCGTCGAAGACCACGGTTGGTGTACCCTGGATGCCGCGGGCCCTGGCTGCCTCGGCCTCGGCAAGGACGGCCCGGTCGCAGTCCCCGGAATCCAGGTCGGCCTCGAATTGCCCTAAGTCCAGGGCCAGGTCCTGGGCTAGATCCAGCAGGACGTCGCGGTCCGCCACGTTGCGGCACTGGACGAGGTGCGCCTCCTGGGCATAGTCGAAGTAAGTCTCGTGGGCGATCATCCCCCCCTGCCGCTCCGCCGCCTTCATGGCCGCCAGGACCGGGAGCGAGGCTGGGTACGGGAAGGGTCGGCTGGCCATCAGGGTTGTGTTGATCCACCCCCCCTCCGGCGCCTGGGCCGCCGCCGCCCACTGTTCCAGGATCGCCGCCTTCGCCTGCTCGGCGCTTCCTTGGCGCTGGTGGTAGTCCTCCTGGCTGGCGGCGAGGGGGAAGACCTTCCCCTCCGTCCGGATCCGGCCCCCCACCTGGTGCTTCAGTTTAGTCAGCCGACCGGCTGCGAGGAAGCACCAGCATCAGAGGACATCGTGATACACCGTGAGCACCATGGGCCCCGCCATACGCTCCTCCCCCGCCGCGACCCGCCCACGGGCCGCCGGGAACCTTCCACGTTGACCTCCTTCCCCTGCCTGATGCACGCCGCGTGCCTTTTTCTCCCGGAGCCGTTCCGCCGTCGCCGTCAGCCCGCGGACCGGAAAGCCTTTCCGGCTGCGGTGAGCACCGCCGCGTGGATGCCAGCCCCGGTCCCCTGCTCTATAGGTTGTGAAGCCACCTGAGGACTGCCGCAAATCTACCACGTTATGGTGGATTTTCAAGATCGCGGAGACCCGTGAACAGCCACCCTGCTCTCTG
>JAHFDC010000072.1 GCA_023249205.1 Candidatus Methylomirabilota bacterium | reverse complement strand
CCGGGGCGTCCCGATGACGATCCGGAACTCCAGGCCCGCCTCGCGCGGGTGCTCGAGGCGTGCGGGTTCCGGGGCGAGAACGAGGCCGAACTGGCCCACCCGCGCTGGGGGGAGCGTCCTCGGGATCTGCTCCGGCTGGCGCGGCAGATGGCCGCCGCCCCTGTGCCATCTTCTCCGACGGCCGCGGGCCGCGGCCTCCTCGCCGCGCTGGTGCGGCAGGCGGCGCGGCGCGTGCGGGCCTGGCAGCAGCGGCGCGAGGCAACGCGGGCAAATCTGGTCCGGATGTCGGCGAGCATCCGTCTTCTCCTTCTGGAGATCGGCCGCCGGCTGCGCGAGCGGGGGGTGCTCGGCGAGGCCGAGGAGGTCTTCTACCTCCTGCGGGGTGAGATCGAGACGCTGCTCGGCGCGCCGGCGTCTCCTCCCCGCGGGGAGCCGATCGCGCTCTGCATCCGGCGCCGCCGCGAGCGCCACCGCCGGCTGCTCCAGTGGCCGGCGCCCCCTCGGCTCCTGGCCGAGATCCCGGACGGGCGACTGGTCCCGTTCGCACCCGACCCCCTCTCGGGAGACATACTCCGGGGCTTCGGGGCCTCGCCCGGCCGCGTCACGGGTCGGGCGCGGGTGCTGCGCGACGTGACGGAGGCCGCGGCCCTCCGGCCGGGCGAGGTGTTGGTCGCCCGCACCACGGACATCGGCTGGACGCCCCTCTTCCGGCTGGCCGCGGCCGTCGTCACCGAGATCGGCGCGCCGACCTCCCACGCGGCGATCGTGGCGCGCGAGCTGGGCCTCCCCGCCGTCGTCAACGTGGACGGCGTCACCGCGCGCATCCGGACCGGGGATCTCCTCTTCGTGGACGGGTGGGCGGGGCAGGTCCGCAGGAGTCCGGCGGGCGAGCGCTGAGCGCCCGCGTGCGGGAGCGGGAGCACCGTCGGCCGCGGGGCCCGTGGCCGGCCGTGGAGCGGGCAGGCGGCGATGCTGGAGATCCGGGACGAGACCTTTGAGGGGACATTCCCCTTTGTGCCCCGCTACCACGAGGTGAACGGGTTTGCGATGCACTTCGTGGACGAGGGGGCCGGGGAGCCGATCGTCCTGGTGCACGGGGATCCCACCTGGGGGTACCTGTGGCGGAAGTTCATCGCGCCGCTCTCGCAGAAACGGCGGTGCATCGTGCCGGATCACATGGGGATGGGGAAGTCCGGCGCGGCCGAGGAACCGTATCCGTATCGCCTCCGGCACCATGTCGCGAATCTCGAGAGCCTCCTGCTGCATCTGGACCTGCACGAGATGACATTGGTGCTTCACGACTGGGGCGGCCCCGTTGGCCTGGGGGTTGCGACGCGCCACCCCGAACGGATCAAGCGCCTCGTCCTCATGAACACCTGGGCCTTCGCCCCCTGGCCGGGCGGTCCCTTCCCCCGGCTGATCGAACTCATCCGCTCCGAAAAGGGGGAGAAGTTCGTCCTGGAAAAGAACGGGTACCTGGAACCCGCGCTACTCGGGACCACCCACCACCCGGGAAACCTGACGAAGAGAATCCTGGATGCGTATCGCGCTCCCTTCCCTACGCCCGCGTCGCGCCGGGCTCTGCTCTGCTGGTCGCGGGACATTCCGGTCAGCGAAACCGATCCGTCGTACGCGGAGATGAAGCGGATCGAGGAGGGGCTATTCCGATTCGCGGGGACGCCCACGCTCCTGGTGTGGGGGATGCGAGACCCGGTCCTGCCGGCGTCGGTCTTGCGCAGGTGGCAGCGCCTCTGCCCCCACGCGACCACCTGCGAGATCGAGGACGCGAGTCACTTCCTTCAGGAAGACGCCCCGGACCGGATCATGAAGTGGTTGGCGGAGTTTCTGGAAGCCCACCCGTAAGCAGCGGGCCGTGGAATGAGTTTTGCACCAGCGCCGACAACAGCAGGGGGGCCGCGGAGCGCGGGAGAAGCCCTGAAAGCGAGGGGTTGCAGACTCGGAGTCACGGTCCCCCCCCTCGCCGCTCCGGCTCGCGCGGATCGCGAACGATGCCACGCCGCGCGGAATCACCCCGCAGGCGCGTGCAGAAGAGCGGAGGACGGGGTTGCCGTGTTTGGGATGAAATGCCCCAAGTGCGGGTTGATGCAGATACCCGCTCCGACCTGCAAATCCTGCGGCGCCGCGGTGGAGGCCCCGGCGCCCCGCCCCAGCCCGCCGCCCGCGCAGGTCAGGAGGCCGGCACCTCCGCCCCCGCCGGCGGCTCAGGTCGGCAAACCGGTCCCTCCAGCCGCGCCACCGATCCAACCACTTGCAGGGGTCGAGTGGAAGTCTCCGCGGGCCGGAGGGGACGCGGGCAAGACCCGCCGGCTCTCCTTCCACGGCACGGGGGGATCGCTCTTCGGGATCCACATCGTCAACGTCTTCCTGACCCTCCTCACGCTGGGGACCTATTCGTTCTGGGGCAGGGTCAGGGTCCGGAAATATCTCCTGAGTGAAACCGCGTTCGAGGGGGATCGCTTCGCCTACCACGGGACGGGCCGGGAGTTGCTGAGCGGCTATTCCAAGGCGATGCTCGTGTTTGGCCTCCCCATCACCCTCTTGCATCGTGTGCCGGAGCTGCTGGGCCTGGGGCTCGCAGTGCAGATCCCGGCGGGCATTCTTGCCTCCGGGATCGGGCTGGTGTTTGTTCCCATCGCGATGGTCGGCGCGCGCCGCTATCGCCTGAGCCGGACCTCGTGGCGCGGAATCCGACTCTCGTTCCGGGGTCGGCTGGCGGACTTTATCAAACTGTTCGTGAAGGGCTCGCTCCTCACGATGATTACGCTGGGCCTCTACTACCCGGTCTTCGACACCAGGCGATACGCCTTCCTGGCGTCCCACTCCTACTTTGGCAACGAGAAATTTCACTTCGATGGAAACGGGCGGGATCTCTTCTGGAGCTTTGTCCTGACCCTCCTGCTGTCGGTCCCCACCCTGGGGCTGTGCTGGTTCTGGTTCCTGGCCAAGAAGCAGCGCTATTTCTGGGACCACACCACCTTCGGCCCTGCCCGCTTCCACTCGACGGTCACGGGGGGGCGTCTCCTCCTGCTGAAACTGGGGAATCTGCTCCTGCTCCTCGTGACCGTGGGGCTGGGCTGGTCGTGGGTCCTGGTCCGCAACGCCCGGTTCGCCTTCGCCTATCTCACCCTCGGGGGCGCCCTGGATCTCGAGGCCATCCAGCAGGAAGCCCAGGTCGCATCCGCCACCGGCGAAGGGCTCGCGGACTTCCTGGACGTGGACTTCGCCCTCGGCTAATGTCGGTTCCTGACGCTCCGCGTTCTCGGCCACCTCTCGGCGGAAACCTGTTGTTCCTCGGCACCCTCGGACGCGATCGGGCATGCGGGAAGGCGTCCGCGCGCATGGGTCGGCGCTGATGCGGACCGAGTGGGAAGGCTCCTACCTGGACGGGCGGACCGCCGCGCGCCAACGGGCCACGATCCGCGTGATGGCGAGCGGCCTGGAGGTCACCACCGAGCGCGGCACCACGCTCTGGTGGCCCTATGGGGAGATCCGCCAGACCCAGGGCTTCTACGCCGGAGAACAGGTCCGCCTGGAGCGGGGCGGGGAGACCCCGGAGGCGCTCCTGGTGTCGGATGCGGCATTCCTCACGGACCTGCGTCGGGTGGCGCCGAAGGTCGCAACGTATTTCCACGACCACGCCCGTCGCAAGATGCGGGTCAAACTCACCCTCATGGCGGCCCTCGGCGCTGTCGGAGCCGCAGCGGCCCTCTACCTGTGGGGTATCCCGGCCCTCGCGGCGGCGGCGGCTCCCCGGGTCCCGGTCGCGTGGGAGGAGCGCCTCGGGGAGTCGGTGGTCGAATACCTGGCCCCACCGGAAAAGCAGTGCGCGGATCCGGCGCGTGTGCGGGTGATCGGGCAGATTGTCGCGACCCTGACGGCCCCGCTGCCGAACCCTCCCTATACCTTTCGGGTGATGGTGGTGGACGATTCCAGGGTGAATGCCCTCGCGGCCCCCGGGGGCTACGTCGTCATCTTCCGCGGGCTCCTCGAGCGGACCCGAAGCGCCGAGGAACTGGCCGGGGTTCTCGCCCACGAGTTGCAGCACATCCTGAAGCGCCACGCCACGCGCGCGTTGCTCCAGCACGCCTCAACCGGGGTGCTCATCGCTGCGCTCACCGGCGACGCGACCGGGGTGATGGCCTACGGGCTGGAGAGTGCCCGCGCCCTCGGGGCGCTGCGGTACAGCCGCGAGAACGAGGAGGAAGCGGATGTCGAAGGGCTGCGGATGCTTCTCGCGGCCGGCGTTGAGCCCGCGGGGATGATCGCGTTCTTCGACGTGCTCCGGAAGGAGGGTGGGGAGGGGCCAGGATTGCTGAAGTACCTGTCCACCCACCCGAGCACGGCCGAGCGTATCGAGACTCTGAAGGCTCTCGCGGCGCAGGCGCCGCGCGCGACAGTCAAGCTGCTCCCGGACTATGACTGGCGTGACATCACGAAGATCTGCCAGGGCGGCGGCCGGCAGGCCGCCGCGTCGCCCCGGGCCCGTCCTGCGGCGGCCGCCCCCGTGCCCCCCCGGGGCGTCGGACGGGTCCACTTCGTGCCGGTGGGGGAGTTCCCCGCCGCGTCGGTGGAGCACTTGGTCGCCCACTACCGGGACCGGTACGGCCTGGCTATCGAGACGCTCACGGCCGTCCCCCTGGAGTCCGCGGCGGTGGACCTGCTGCGCCAGCAACTCGTCGCCGAGGAACTGATTGTGCTGGTGAAACGCCACCACCCAAGGCTGGCCGCCGATCCCGAAGTCATCCTCATCGGCCTGACCCTCTACGACATGTACATCCGGGGGCGTACGTGGCGGTTCGCGTTCGCCTGGCGCGAGGACGGGCGCTTCGCCGTGATCTCCAGTGCCCGGATGGACCCGGTGAACTTCGGGGGGCCGCCCGACCCGGACCTGCTCCACACCCGGCTCCGGAAGATGGCCACCAAGAGCATCGGCATCATGCACTACCGGCTGCCCCAGAGCGGGGATCGGAGCAGCGTGATGTACGGTCCTATCCTCGGTCTCGACGACCTCGACAGCGTCGGCGAGGACTTCTAGAGACTGCACCGGAGGCGACGCGTGACGACGATTCTCCTGCTGACGATCTCCAACGTCTTCATGACCTTCGCCTGGTACGGGCACCTGAAGTTCAAGAGCACCGGCCTGTGGAAGGTGGTCCTCCTGAGTTGGTTCATTGCGTTCTTCGAGTACTGCTTCCAGGTGCCCGCCAACCGCCTCGGCCACGGCCGGTTCTCGGCGGCCGAACTCAAGACCATCCAGGAGATCATCACCCTCCTCGTCTTCTGTGTCTTCTCCGTCCTCTACCTGCACGAGGGGGTCAGGTGGAACTATCTCGTCGGGTTCGTGCTGATCGTCGGGGCGGCCTTCTTCGTCTTCCACAAGTGGTGAGAGGGGAGGGGGAGCGTGAGCGTGCGGCGCGTCTTCTCAGGGGCGGAGTGGGAGAAGCAGGTTGGGTACTGCCGCGCCGTTCGCGCGGGGAATCACGTGTTCGTGAGCGGGACAGCGCCCGTGGCGGCGGGTGGGGGGACCTACGCCCCGGGGGATGCGTACGGGCAGGCGCGGCGGTGCTTCGAGATCATTGACCGCGCGCTCCAGGAGCTGGGGGTGAGTCGGGCGGCCGTGACGCGGACCCGCATGTTCGTCACCGACATCTCCCGCTGGGCCGA
>JAHFDC010000268.1 GCA_023249205.1 Candidatus Methylomirabilota bacterium | reverse complement strand
CATCCCGGCGGTGCAGAAGGGCGTCCGGGAGGCGATGGAGACCGGGGTGCTCGCCGGGTACCCGGTGGTCGACGTGCGCGTGACCCTCTTCGACGGCTCCTACCACGAGGTGGACTCCTCGGAGATGGCCTTCAAGATCGCGGGGTCCCTGGGCTTCAAGGAGGGGGTGCGGCGCGCCAAGCCGATCCTCCTGGAGCCCGTCATGCAGGTGGATGTGGTGGTGCCGGACGAGTTCATGGGCGACATCATCGGGGACCTGAACGCCCGGCGGGGGCGGGTGCAGCGGATCGAATCCCGGGCCGCCGCGCAGATGATCCGGGCGGAGGTCCCCCTGGCCGAGATGTTCGGCTATGCCACGACCCTCCGGTCGTGTAGCCAGGGCCGGGCGACCCACACCATGCAGTTTGCCCGCTACGAGCCGGTGCCGACGACCATCGCGGAGGAGATCGTGAGCCGGGTGGCGGGGCGGCCCACGGCGCGGTAGGCGGCAGGGGAGGAGCCTGGCAATGGCCAAAGCGAAGTTCGAGCGGACGAAAGAGCACATGAACATCGGGACCATCGGGCACATTGACCACGGGAAGACCACCCTGACCGCGGCCATCACCAAGGCCCTGCACACCGTGAACCCAAAGGTCGCCTTCGTCCCCTTCGACCAGATTGACAAGGCCCCGGAGGAGAAGGAGCGGGGGATCACCATCGCCATCTCCCACGTGGAGTACGAGACGGAGAAGCGCCACTACGCCCACGTGGACTGCCCCGGCCACGCGGATTACATCAAGAATATGATCACCGGGGCCGCCCAGATGGACGGGGCGATCCTGGTCGTGGCCGCCTCCGAGGGCCCCATGCCCCAGACCCGGGAGCACATCCTCCTCGCCCGCCAGGTCGGGGTCCCGGCCATGGTGGTCTTCCTGAACAAGGCGGACATGGTGGATGACCCCGAGCTGCTCGAGCTCGTGGAGCTGGAGGTCCGGGAGCTCCTCACCCGGTACAACTTCCCCGGGGACGCGATCCCGGTCCTCACGGGCTCGGCCCTGAAGGCCCTGGAGTGCGGGAGCCCGGCCCGCACCCACCCCGACACCGCCTGCATCTTCGCCCTCATGGACGCCGTGGATCGCTACTTCCCCCTCCCGAAGCGGGAGGTGGACAAGCCCTTCCTCATGCCTGTGGAGGACGTCTTCACCATCTCCGGGCGGGGCACGGTGGTCACCGGCCGGGTGGAGCGGGGGCTGGTGAAGGTCGGGGAGGAGGTGGAGATCGTGGGGATCCGCCCCACGGTGAAGACGGTCGTCACCGGGGTGGAGATGTTCCGGAAGATCCTCGACCAGGGCCAGGCCGGGGACAACGTCGGCCTCCTGCTCCGGGGGACGAAGCGGGAGGAGGTGGAGCGGGGCCAGGTGATCAGTAAGCCCGCCTCCGTCACCCCCCACACGCAGTTCCGGGCCGAGGCCTACGTCCTCACCAAGGAGGAGGGGGGCCGCCACACCCCCTTCTTCAACGGCTACCGCCCCCAGTTCTACTTCCGGACGACCGATGTCACCGGGGTCGTCCAGCTCCCCCAGGGGACCGAGATGGTCATGCCGGGGGACAACGTCACCATGACGGTGGAGCTCATCACCCCCATCGCCATGGAGAAGGAGGTCCGGTTCGCCATCCGGGAGGGGGGCAAGACCGTGGGGGCCGGGGTCATCAGCGAGATCCTGGGGTAGGAATCCGCCCGGGACAGGGCACGGGCGGGGGACGGAAGCGCCGCCGGCAGCCGCCGGCACGAGAGGCCCATGGAGAACCAGAAGATCCGGATCCGCCTGAAGGCGTACGACCACCGGATCCTGGACCGGTCCACCAAGGAGATCGTCAGCACCGCGGAGCGCACCGGCGCCCGGGTGTCCGGCCCCATCCCGCTCCCGACCCGGATGAGCCGGTATACGGTGCTCCGGTCCCCGCATGTGGACAAGAAGTCCCGGGAGCAGTTCGAGATCCGGACCCACGCCCGCCTGTTGGATATCCTGCAGCCGACCCCGCAGACGGTGGACGCCCTCATGCGCCTCGACCTGCCGGCCGGCGTGGATGTGGAGATCAAACTGTGAGGGGGGGCACCACGCGCCTGCGGCGGGAACCCCTCCGGAGCGGCGGCGTCCGGGGAGCCGGGAGGCGCTGATGCCGATCGGGCTGCTGGGGACGAAGGTGGGGATGACGCAGGTCTACGGCGCCGACGGCCGGGCGGTGCCGGTGGCCGTCATCGCCGCCGGCCCCTGTCCCGTGGTGCAGCGCAAGCGAACGGCAGGGGACGGCTACGATGCCATCCAGATCGGGTATTGGCCGGTCAAGGCGAAGCGGGTGACGAAGCCGCTCCAGGGCCACTTCGCCAAGTACCAGGTGGCCCCCACGCGCTACCTGCGGGAGATCCGGGTCACCCCGGATGCTCCCTACGAGCCGGGCCAGACCCTCACCGTCACGCTCTTCAGCGAGGGGGACACGGTGGAGGTGACCGGGGTGTCGAAGGGGAAGGGGTTCCAGGGCGGGGTGAAGCGCTGGCATTACCGGGGTGGGCCGGCCAGCCATGG
>JAHFDC010000267.1 GCA_023249205.1 Candidatus Methylomirabilota bacterium | reverse complement strand
TCCCCGATGGCCGTCAGGTTCAGCGCCACAATAATTTGATTCGCGCACTTGACGAAGCCCCCGGCCCCGACCGGCCCGAGGTGGGTGATGGTCCGCCCCATCGCCTTGAAGATGGGCGTCACCTTCTCGAGGGTGGCCTTCTCGCCCCCCACCATGATGGAGAGGGTCCCTTCGATGGCCCCCTTCTCCCCTCCGCTCACCGGGGCATCGAGCATCTTCACCCCCCGCTTCGCCGCCTCCTGCGCCAGGCGCTGGGAGACGATCGGGGCAATGGTGCTCATGTCGGCCAGGATGGTGCCGCGCTTCGCGCCGGCGAGCACCCCGTTCTCCCCGAGGACCACCTTCTCCACGTCCGGGGAGTTGGGGAGCATGGTAATCACCACGTCGCTCCCGGCGGCGACCTCGCGCGGCGAGGTGGCGGCCTTGGCGCCGGCCTTCGTCAGTTCGTCCACCGGGCCGCGGCTCCGGCTGTGGACCGTGAGGGCGTAGCCGGCCTTGAGGAGGTTCTTGGCCATCGGCTTGCCCATGATGCCGAGGCCGATGAAGCCGATCTGCTGTGCCATTGGCTCCCTCCAGCGGCTACCGCTGTGGCAGTACGTCGGGGTTCACGAGGTTCGGCGGACGCTGCCGCGCGAGCCCGGCCACGCAGTTGGCGGCCGCCATGTCGGACATCTTCCGGCGGGTCTCGATGGAGGCGCTGGCGATGTGGGGGGCCAGGACCGTGTTGGGGAGTTTCGTCAGGCCCGGGGCCGGTATCGGCTCCCTCTCGTAGACGTCCAGGCCGGCCGCCGCGATCCGGCCCTCCTTCAGCGCCTTCACCAGCGCCTTCTCGTCCACGACGGGGCCCCGAGCGGCATTGATCAAGATCGCGGTCTTCTTCATGAGCTTCAGCTCGGGAGCCCCGATGTAATGCGTGGTCTCGGCGAAGAGGGGGACGTGCAGGGTCACGATGTCCGACGCCTGGAGGAGGGTCTCCTTGTCTACGAAGGTCACCCCCAGTTCCCGCTCCACGGCCTCCGGGACCCGCTGGACATCGGTGTAGAGGACCCGCATGTCGAAGCCCCGGGCCCGCCGCGCCACCCCCTTCCCGATCCGGCCCAGCCCGCAGATGCCCAGGGTCTTGTGGTGCACGTCGTGCCCCAGGAACTGCAGCAGCCCCCACCCCTTCCACTTCCCGGACCGGAAGGTCCGGTCGGCCCCGACGACGCCCCGGGCCGTGGCCAGGATCAGGCACCAGGCGAAGTCCGCCGTGGTGTCGTCCAGAACGCCCGGGGTGTTGGTCACCATCACGCCCCGCCGGGTGGCTGCCTTCACGTCAATGTTGTTGTAGCCGACGGCCACGTTGGAGACGATCTTCAATTGCGGGTTCTTGGCCAGCACCTCGTCGGAGATGCTGTCGGTCAGCAGGCAGATGACGCCGGCCCTGCCCTGGAGTTTCTGCAAGAGTTGCTTGGGGGTGAAGGGGATATCCCGCTGGTTGCTCTCCACGTCGCACTGCTTGGCGACGGTCGCGAGCGACTCGTCAAAGATCTTCCGCGTCACGAGGACCTTCGGTCTCACGGGAAACCTCCTTGTCTGATCAGCCCAGGGGATTTGGTCGAGGAGAGCGATTCCACTCTACGGAGGCCGTCCCGCGATTGTCAAGCGATTTGCCGGGAGGGGCTGGGCCGGGGCGTCGGGGGGCGGGGCGTGACGAAGGACTGCCGCGTCGATCGAGTCCGACCCCATGCAGACGAGGCCGGTCGCCTCCCGCGGGTCCCCGTTGTGAAGGGCAGGGACAACAGGCCGGGGAAAAAGGGGTTGCGCGGTGCGGGCCGGCATGGTATCCGACAGCGGTCGGCGGAGGGTCGCGATGGGCGGGGAGGGAGCGCAGGTGAGGTGGGGGAGGCTGCTGTTCGCCGCCGCGGCCTACTCCGCCGCGCGCTTCGCGCCGGCCCCCGCGGGGCTGAGCGCCTCCGGCCAGCAGGTCCTGGCGATCGTGGCCGGGACGGTCGTCCTGTGGGCGACCGAGGCGCTTCCGGTCGCCCTCAGCGCGCTTGTCCTCCTCATCCTCCTCGGCGCAGCCGCCGGCCTGCCCTCCCTCACCCAGGCATTCGTGGGTTTCACCTCCCCGGTCGTCTTCTTTCTCCTGGGGGTCCAGGTGATGAGTGTGGCGGTCCTCAAGAGCGGCCTCGCCGCGCGGGCCGCGCGCCTCTTCCTTGCCCGGGCCCGGGGACGGCCGGGGCGGCTGCTCCCCCAGTTGGCGACCATGCTGCCGGGGCTGGCCCTGCTCCTCCCCTCGGCCATCACCCGCAACGCCGTCCTGGTGCCGGCCTACCAGGAGGTCTTCACACGGATGGGGGTCGCCCCCGACGCCCGGGTCCCGCGGGCCCTGATGCTGTTCCTGGCGGTCCTCCACCCCCTCTTTTCGTCGGCGTTCCTCACCGGGGGGACGTCTTCCATTACCACGGCGACGCTGCTCGGGGGCTTTACCTGGTGGCGCTGGTTCGCGCTGATGAGCGTCCCCTACTACACCCTCCTGCTGCTTGGGGGGACGGCGCTCTGGGTGCTCCTCCGCCGCGCGCCGGCGCCGGC
>JAHFDC010000266.1 GCA_023249205.1 Candidatus Methylomirabilota bacterium | reverse complement strand
CCGCCGCATCCGACCAGGGTGAGGTCGGCCCCCTGCTGCCGCACCAGCCCGTACCCCGTGATCGCCGTCCCCGGGTCAATGCCCAGGACGAGCAGCCCTGGCCCGGCACCGCGGCGCCGGCGGCCGTCAGCCGGTGAGGGCCACCATGATGGATTCGGGGATGTCGAAATTGGCGTAGACGTTCTGGACGTCGTCGTGGTCCTCCAGTTCCTCCATGAGCCGGAGCATCTGCTCCGCGGGCTTGCCGTCCAGTTGCACGGTGCTCTGGGGGACCATGGTGATCTCGGCGCTGACGATGGAAAACTTCCCGCGGGTGATGGCGGCCCGCACCGCCTCGAACTCCTTCTCCCGGGGCGCGGTGAGAATCTCGAAGGCCCCCTCCTCCTGCCGCATGTCCTCGGCTCCGGCCTCCAGGGCTGCGCTGAGGAGCGTCTCCTCGTCCACCCCTTTGGCCTCGACCCGGATGACGCCCTTCTTCTCGAACATCCACCCCACGCAGCCCGACTCCCCCAGATTCCCGCCGTGCTTGGCGAAGATTTTCCGGATCTCCGGCGCCGTCCTGTTCTTGTTATCGGTCGTGACCACCACCATCACCGCCGCGGCCCCGGGGCCGTACCCCTCGTAGGTGAGTTCCTCGTAGGTCACCCCCGGCAACTCCCCGGTCCCCTTCTTGATCGCCCGCTCGATGTTGTCGGCGGGCATGTTCGCCGCCCTCGCCGCATGCATCGCCGTCCGGAGGCGAGGGTTGCCATCGGGATCCCCCCCGCCCGTCTTGGCCGCAATCGTGATCTCGCGGATCAGCCGGGTGAAGATCCGCCCGCGGGCGGCGTCCACCTTGGCCTTCTTGTGCTTGATCCCGTGCCACTTGGAATGTCCGGACATGCTGCCTCTCCGCTTCTGCACGGGACGCTAGCATACCGTCTGCCTCGTTGGCAAAGGGAAACCTCCGCCGGAGAATTCGCTTGACACGCCGCCGAAAGGAGGCTAGAAAAATGCCCACGCGCAGGAGATGCGGCCGATGATGCACGGTACCTGGTGGCTCTGGCGGTTCGCCTTTCCCGGCGTCTGCCCCGTGGGGGCGGGCACCGGCCGCCGCTAGGCCGCCCGGTCCCGTCCAGCCGGCCACGGGAGCAGACGCTGACTCCCGTGGCTTTCGTGTTTTTCGGGAAGCCACGGACCGATGCCGTGGCTTCTCGCATTTTGGACCCGTGAGGGGAAGGAGGCCGGGATGGTCATCGTGATGAAGCCGGGGGGGCGCGAGGAGGACCTCCGGGAGGTCATCGCCAGGGTGGAGGCGCTGGGCTACCAGGCCCACGTGATCCGCGGGACGACGCGCAGCGTGGTCGCCGCGGTGGGGGACGAGCGGGGGAAGGCACGCCTCCAGGCCCTGGAGGCGCTGGCCGGCGTGGAGAACGTAGTCCCGATCCTGCAACCCTTCAAGTTGGCCAGCCGGGAGACCCGCCGGAGCCGGACCGTGGTCCGGGTGGGATCGCTCGAGATCGGCGGGGACCGGCTGCACGTCATGGCCGGGCCCTGCTCCGTGGAGTCGGAAGAGCAAATCCTCGCGGTCGCCCGGGCCGTGCGGGAGGCGGGTGCCACCATCCTGAGGGGCGGGGCCTTCAAGCCCCGGACTTCGCCTTACGCCTTCCAGGGGCTCGCGGAGGAAGGGCTCAGGCTCCTGGCGGCCGCCCGGGAGGCGACAGGACTCAAGGTGGTCACCGAGGTCTTGAACCCCCGGGACCTGGACCTGGTGGCCCGATACGCCGACATCGTGCAGGTCGGGGCCCGCAACGTGCAGAACTTCGCCTTGCTGAAGGAAGTCGGGGAGATCCGCAAGCCGATCCTCCTGAAGCGAGGGATGTCCACCACCATCCAGGAGTATCTGATGTCGGCGGAGTACATCCTCTCGGCCGGCAACTATGACGTGATCCTCTGCGAGCGGGGGATCCGGACCTTCGAAACCGCGACCCGGTTCACCCTCGACCTGAACGCCGTCCCGGTCCTCCAGAAACTGACCCACCTCCCCATCATCGTGGACCCGAGCCACGGCACCGGCCACTGGGAGTACGTCCCAGCCCTGGCCAAGGCGGCGGTGGCGGTGGGGGCGGACGGCCTGATGATCGAGGTGCACCCGAAGCCCGACGAGGCCCTCTCGGACGGCATCCAATCCTTGAAGCCGGCCCGCTTCGCCGCGCTCATGTCCGAGCTGCAAGCGGTCGCCAAGGCCGTGGGCCGCTACCTCTAGGGAATCGCGGGGGCCGCACCTCCAGGCGACCGGTCGGGCCTGGGCTACGGTAACGGGGTCAGAGTGGGGGAGAGGAGCCCAGGCTGGGAGGAGTGGGAGATGGCCCGACTCTCCCTGGAAGAGATCCAGCGGGCGCTTCAGGGCCTTCAGGGGTGGGAGTTCGGGGAGAACGCGATCACGAAGGAGTTCACCCTGAAGGGTTTCGGGGCCGCCATGGCCCTGGTCAACAGGGTAGCGGCGGCGGTCGAGAAAGCCAACCACCAGCCGGACATCGTCATCAATTACAGCCGGGTGACCTTCACCTGCTCGACGCCTGATGCCGGCGGGGTGA
>JAHFDC010000265.1 GCA_023249205.1 Candidatus Methylomirabilota bacterium | reverse complement strand
GCCGCGTGAGCTGGCAGCGTCACGTCATCCGCACGGGGGAGACGCTCTCCGTGATCGCCCGCCGCTACGACACCTCCGTCCAGGTGCTCCTGGACCTGAACCGGCTGCCCAGCCGCCATTTCCTCAGGACCGGGCGGTCCCTCGTGGTTCCGCTGATGCACCTGGCCCCCGCCGAAGAGGATGGCCCGAGACCGCACCCACCGAGGCAGGCCGGCAACCCCCGAATCTACGTGGTCAAGCGCGGGGACAGCCTCTGGGGGATCGCCCAGACCTTCGAGGTCTCCACCGAAGACCTCCAGCGGTGGAACGACCTGGAGGGGAGCGTCATCCACCCGGGCCGTCGCCTCCGGATCCACCCCGAATAGCCCCTCCTCAATCGGCGTGCAAACCCTCTTGACAGCCTATACGTCTGTATAGTAAGAAAGACTCACGGGCGTCTTGGGGTGCCCCGGGGTGAAGGCCATGGTCCAGGGACTGACGACGAGACAGCGTGAGGTCCTCGAGTTCATCAAGCGGTTCCTCGAGGACCAGGGTTACCCCCCCACGGTCCGGGAGATCGGCGGGCATTTCGGCTTCGTCCCCCGCTCGGTCTTCGATCACCTGAAAGCCCTCGAACGGAAGGGATACCTGAAGCGGCAGGCAACCAAATCTCGCTCGCTCCAGATCACCGACCCCGCCTCCCCCGGCCGACGCCTCCCCAAACCCCGAGAGGTCCCCATCGTGGGACGCGTTGCGGCGGGCAGTCCCCTCCTCGCGGTGGAGAACCTGGAGGGGGTGGTCTCCCTCCCTCCCGAGTGGACGAACGGCGCCGAGGTCTTCCTGCTCCGCGTCCAAGGGGACAGCATGGTCGGGGCGCACATCCTGCCTGGAGATCTGGCCGTGGTCCGGCGGCAGGAGAGCGCAGAGAACGGGGACATCGTGGTGGCCCTGGTGGACGAGGAGGCGACCGTCAAGCGCTTCCAGCGCTCCGGGACGGCGGTCACGCTTCTCCCCGAGAACCCCGCCATGGCCCCCCTGACACTCGGCCCGGGGGCCCGGCTCGAGATCCTGGGAAAGGTGACCGGTCTCTTCCGCCGCCTCCCCTAGCCCACCGCGCGACGACACCGCACGCTACAAATGTCGACATCCGGCTCCCGGAAACTGCTCTCCGGATGCCGTCCCGATGCCGACCCACCGGCACCCGGCCCCGGACACGGAACCCTGGAGGCAGCGGGGCACCCTTCTTGCAATTGCCCCCTGCGTTCGCAGACAGCCCTTTGTGGTCCCCAGACGGGCCCTGGCCCCATCGCGGGAGTTGAGGTCGGTATGGCGACACCGGACGGGAGAGGAGAGGGGACCAGCATGTTCGGGCTCCTCCTGCCCGTATTACTCGCCCTCGTTTTGGCCTTGCTCCTGAACGCCTTCTCGGAGGTCCCGGCTGCGGCCCCGGAAGGTCCGCCCCCCGCTCCCCAGATCGGCGACGCCCCCTAGCGATAGCCGGCTTTGTGGCCTGGGAACCCCCCCACCCCCCTGGTGGGGAAAGGTAACAGGGGGGTTCCGGAGCTAGGTCGCCCTGCCCGGGCAGCCGCGTAATCCCATACCAGCTGGAGGGCCCACTGCTCCCGGACCGATGCCATTGCAGGTACGAAAGTTGCACTACCGGGCAGCCGCCTGTGGACCGCGTGCAGCCCGGAAAGGCGCGGGACCCGGGATGGAGGCGTTGGCATGGTCTTCATCAATAACTTCTTGCTCCTGAAGCAGGTGGTGGCTTCCCACCTCCGTCCTCTGGCAAAGCGGTACGTCACCTTCCTCGCCCTTTCCCCCGAGGGTCAGACACGTCAGGTGCGCTTCTCCCGCCTTGGCCTGGCTGGTCTTGGCCTCCTGGGAGCCCTGCTTCTGGCCCTGGCCGGCTGGGGGTTCTTCGGGGAGTTCTCCGTCCGCTCGCAGCATGTCCGCCTGGAAAGCCTCCAGGAAGAGAACCAGCTCCTCCTGACCCAGCTCCGCCAGCAGGCGGCCCTCATCCAAGCCCTTGAAGGGGAGATGGGGAAGCTCCGCGCCTTCGAGGGCCAGCTCCGGATCCTGTCCGGCCTGGAGCCGGGTACCGAGCCCCTCGTAGGCGTTGGCGCAGGGGGGGGCCGGGAACTCCACCACCAGAAGCGCCAGGCGCTCCGCTAGCCGGCCCCAGAGCGGGCCATGCTCCTCCGCCGCTTTCGCATCTCCCTCCTGGTTCTTCTCCTCCTCCCGAGTACCGGGTGCGCAGCGGCCGCGGCCGTCGGCTCCACCCTGGGCGCGGCCTTCAGCGGCCTGGCCTACATGGGGAACGGAACGGTCGAGCGGACCTTCGTGGTCACCCTCCCCGAGGTCTGGCGGGCCAGCCTGACGGTCCTCAGGCTCATGGACCTGACGATCAGCGAGGGCGCCCGGGACAAAAACCAGGGAGCCCTCAAGGGGGTCGGGTCTGACCTCACCGTGACCCTCACCATGAACAGCGTCACCGCCCGGGCGACCCGCGTGACCATCGAGGCGGTTCAGGAGAGCCTCGGGAAAGACCGCGCGACGGCCTCCGAGGTCCTCAACCAGCTCGCCCTCCTGCTGCC
>JAHFDC010000264.1 GCA_023249205.1 Candidatus Methylomirabilota bacterium | reverse complement strand
ATCCTCGGCTACTTCCTCGAGTACCAGACGGAGTGGTTCCAAGCCTTCTTGCGGGAGCAGCGCGCCGAGCGGGTAGCCCGAGTGTACCGGATCGCCGCGCGCCTGGCAGAACTCGGAATGCCCATTGATCCCGAAGAAGTCTTCGCCCTCGTCAAGGAAGGCTCGGCGGGCCGTCCCCACGTCGCCCAGGTGATGGTGGCGCGCGGGTACGTCAAGAGCTTCCGGGAGGCGTTTGATCGGTACCTCCGGGCGGGGGGGCCGGCCAACGTGCCACGGAAGAAGCTCTCGCCGGCCCAGGCGGTGGACATCATCCGACGCGTGGGGGGAGTGCCGGTCCTGGCTCACCCTGGCCTGGCAGAGCGGGATGAGATCATCCCCGATCTGGTGCAGGCGGGACTTATGGGGATCGAGTGCTACTACCATGAACACTCGAACAGCCAGATGCTGAACTACCTGCGCATCTGTAAGGACCTGAACCTCGTCGCGACCGGCGGCTCGGATTTCCACGGGCTGCACATCGGCAGGACCAACCCGCTGGGCAGCCCCCCGGTCCCGCTCTCTGTCTTCGAGGCGCTCAAGGCGCGGGCCGAGGAGGCGCGGGCCAGTCGCCCTACTTGACGGGGGGCACGGAGGGCATCCGAACGCGCGTCCACATGTTGATCACGAAGAGGGCGGCGCCCAGGAGCTGACCCAGGCCCCCCAGCGCCACGAGGACACGAAAGAGCGGCACGCCCGACCAGCCGGCTGCGAGCTCGGCGGCAGCCCGCAGAGCGGTCGAAAGCGTCATCACCCAATAGACGGCCTCGGCCAGTTCGGGCCGGTAGCGGGCGTCGTCCTTCGCCGGCCGCGGGAACATCCACGTCGCCACGCCCATGACCATCATCAGCATGAAGCCCACGAGGAGCAGATGGACGTGGGCCGTGATGGCGAGACGCGGCGGGTAGGCGCCCACGAGAAATTCTCCCACGGTGAGGTAGCCGCCCAGCAGAAGCCCGACCACCAGAAACCCGAAGCTCGTCTTGATGTAGCGCCTGATGAGGGGGGGCATCGGCTAGCCCGTCAGGGGACGTACCTGGGGAAGATCGGGCGGAGGCGTTCCGGTGGGTTGGTCGTGAGGAGCTTCGGAATGAGCCGCCTGGAGTAGGCGCGGCTCCCGGCGAAGGTGATGACCCCCGAGGCCAGGAGGCGGCCGTCCGACGCGAGGACGACGCTCTCGGTCTTCCAGAAGTGTCCCCGCTCTCCCGCGACGGCAACGCGATCGCGGGGGCCGATCGCCAGGAGCGCTTCGCCCCACGGCTGAGCGGGGCGATAAAGGGTGACGGCGAGGTCCGTGGTCACTCCCGCTTCGCCGGAGGCGAGAGCCCCGAGCCACCAGGCCATCTCATCCAGGAGCACGGTGTGGAGGGCCGGCGCGATCCGCCCATCCGAGGTGCGATAGACCTCTGGCGGGCGACATTCGCTCCAGACCCAGCGGTCGTCGAAACGCAGCTGCACTCGGAGCCCCATCGGGTTCTCGCTCCCGCAGGCCAGACACCCTCGAGCGGTCGGAAAGTTGAGACCTTTTTCGGGCGGCGCACCCCAGCCGACCCACGAGGGGGCGGGTTCGGGGGCGGTGACCTTCACAAGAGCCACTGCCATCGGGCTTCCCTCGTCTCCGAGCGTGAGGGTCGCGCCGGTTGGTGAGCCCTGAGCCATGAGGGGAAGCGGAGTGGCAAGCGGGACAGTCTTCTGGATCCGGACGCTGATCGTCCGGGGGGTGGTGGCAGGGTTGATCCACCGGGCTGCGGCTAGGTCGAGCGCGGCGAGGACACCTCCACCGTGGGCCGTTTCCGGAAATCCCTGGAGCGCGGCGGCGAGGGTCAGGCGACCCAAACCATCAGCGTTCAAGCTGAGGCCCTCGGAGAGCACGTCATCAATCCGGGTCATCGCTGGAGTCATCCCCTCCCCCCCTCACCCCGCCTCCCACCCCTCACCTTTGTCCTCTCCCCCACCGGGGGAGAGGGTGGGGTGAGGGGGAGAGGACAAAGGTGAGGGGGATGAGGAAGAGGTGAGGGGCGTCGGGTTACGGGTCGGAGCAGTCGCGCGTATAGCCGCACCGCGGGCAGATGATCTTGCAGTGGATCTCTCGCATCCGCTCGCCGCAGACGTTGCACCTATGGGACGACTCGGGGGTGCGTGAATCGCTCATGCTATAATGCCTCGGCCGCCATTCTACTGCCGATGGCCCGGGAAGATCAACGCTCGTGATTCCGTCCCCGCCGTCCGTTCTCACCGGGCAGTTCTTCCGGATCACCTCCATGAACTTTTTCTTCTTCGCCAGCGTCAACGCGTTCGTGCTTCTCCCGCTCTACATCCAGCGGCTCGGTGGCAGCGAGGCTCAGATCGGCCTCGTCATGGGAATGTATAGTGCCGCCGGGATCTTCTGCCAGCCGCTGGTGGGGGCCTGGGTGGATCGCGTCGGTCGCCGCCCGTTCCTCCTCCTGGGCGTCAGCCTCGCGACCGCCGCCTTGATCGGCTTCAACCTGCTGGCCTCGCTTCCCGTCTTCGCGATCCTCAGGGCCTTTCAGGGCATCGGGTT
>JAHFDC010000263.1 GCA_023249205.1 Candidatus Methylomirabilota bacterium | reverse complement strand
GCGAAGCGCGGCGACAGGGTCTTGATGTAAACCACCATTGCCCTGAGCTCCGCCTGCCCAATGTGGGTCTGCGCAACCATGGCGGTCCCCCGGACGCCGCGGGTGAGGGTGCGGAGGAGGTCCCCCTCGGTGGGAAGGGCGCCGCTTGCCGTGGAGCGGAACTTGTACCGCCCTGCGGTGAGGTCCGCGGGCCTGGTGCGCAGGCGTACCGCGGCCTCGCCGTTGCCATCGCCGGTCAGGCCGTGGCAGACGGCGCAGTGGCGCTCGAAGAGCGCCTTCCCATCCGGCGTGTCGGCCCACGAGGGCTCTGCCAAGGTGAGGAAGGGCACCAGGGCCAGGCCTGCCGTGGGCAGCGGCAGGGTCCACGACCGGGGCCGCCCGCGACGGCTCCTGACCCCTGGTCCCCCGGGTGCTGTCAACCCGGACTCCTCCTCTCGCCCCCCCTGCTGCCCCCGCGCCCCCCTCGCTGATGTCCAGGGTGTGGCCGGGGAGGTTCGGCGGCGGCGCTCCTCCAGCCTCCACTCTCTACGGTCTCTACGGGGTGCGGCAGTGTAGCACGGCAGGAGCCGGCCCAGACGGAAAAACCGTCGGCCGGCGGGAATCCGCGACGAATCCGGTCCCGGCGCCTGGCGTCCCGCGGCTCCGCCGGGTACAATGCAGACGAGGCACCTTCGGCGCGGCTCGGAGGAGCGGGGAGGCCGCGCGTCACGGCCGGCCGGGGACGGGCAAACGCGATGTCTGAGATCCTCCGGAACCTCCGCTGGCAGGACGTCCTCGACATCCTGCTCATCAGCACGATCCTCTATCAACTGATGGTGCTGCTCCGGGGGACGCGCGCGCTGCAGGCCATGGCCGGGCTTGGCGTGGTCGGGCTCTTTTACCTCCTGGCGCGAGAGGCGGACCTCATCCTGAGCAGTTGGCTCCTCCAGAACCTCTGGGCCGTCATCCTCCTCGTCCTCGTGGTCATCTTCCAGCAGGAGCTCCGCCGCACCCTCGAGCGCGTCAGCCCGGCGCGCTGGCTGCCCCGGTGGGGGAAGCCGCACACCGACCACCTCGAAGAGGTCGTCCGGGCGGCATTCCACTTGGCGCGGCAGCGGATCGGGGCCCTCATCGTCTTTCAGGGGAGGACCCGCCTGGACGAGGTCGTCCGCCTCGGGACGCCCCTCGGGGCGGAGGTGACGGCCCCCTTGCTGGAGAGTCTCTTCCTCCCGGCCTCGCCCCTCCACGACGGGGCCGTCGTCGTGGATGGGACCCGGGCCACCCACGCGGGGTGCATGCTTCCCGTGTCGCGACGCGAGGATCTCCCCCCGCAGTTCGGGACTCGCCACCGGGCCGGCCTCGGGGTGACCGAGGAGACGGATGCGGTCTGCCTGGTCGTCTCCGAGGAGCGCGGGGAGGTCACCCTCATGACCGATGGAACCTTCCGGTCAGGGCTCAGCCGGGAGGAGGCGGCGGAGCGCCTGCGCGTCCTCCTGGGGCGGGCCGAGGGCCGGGTGCCGCTGCCCTCCTCCTGGGGGGCCCTGCTCCTGCGGCGATGGCCCCTCAAGGTCGGAGCGGTGGCGGTGGTGACGGCGCTCTGGGTGTACCTCGGGGGAGCGCAGAAGTTCGAGGTCGGCGTCCGGATCCCGATCGAATACCGGGATGTGCCGCAGTCCCTCGTCCTCGGCGGCCGGCCGCCCACGGCCCTGGAGGTGCGGCTGCGCGGCAGCCGGGCGGCGCTGAGCACCCTCAACCGGGACACCCTCCGGGCGACCGTGGATCTGGGAGCCGCGGAGCGGGGGACCAACTTCGTCGCCGTCAGTCGGGGGGACGTGGACGTGCCGGCAGGGCTGGAGGTCGTGGGGACCGAGCCGGCCGTCCTTCGGCTGACGCTGGAAGGGGTCCGGCGGCTTCAGGTCCCGGTCCGCGCGCGCCTGCGGGGGGAGCCGGCCCGCGGCTATGCGGTGGCGGCCGTCACCGTCGCCCCCTCGACCGTGGAGGTCCTCGGGCCGGAGTCGGCGATGGCAAACCTCCAGGCGGTCCAGACGGAGCCGGTGGATGTGACCGGGGCCCGGGAGTCTTTCAAGAGAGCGATTCCCCTGGCCCTCTTCCCGGAGCGCCTGCGCCTGGGAGACGGCGAGGCAACAAGCGTGGAGGTGCGGGTGACCCTCCGGCGGGCCGGCCAGTGAGAGGGGTGCCTACCACCAGTCCTTCCGCTTGAAGTAGATGGCCAAGACGACCGCCAGGAGCCCCATCCCCCCGGTGACGAGCCAGAACCCAACGGTCGAGCGCGCCAGCGGGATCTGCTCGAAGTTCATGCCGAACAGGCCGGTGAGGAAGGTCAGGGGGAGCAGGATCGTGGCCACGATGGTCAGCCGCTTCATGATCTCGTTGAGGCGGTTGGAGACCTCGGTGAGGTAGGACTCCAGGATGCTCGTCAGCATGTCCCGGTGGCCGTCGAGGGTCTCGGCGATCCGGAGGGTGTGGTCGTGGACGTCGCGGAAATAGAGCTGCGTCCCCGGGCGGACGTGGGGGATGCCGCGGTTCGCGAGGATCCCCAGGATGTCCCGGAGCGGCCCGGCGGTGCGCCGGAGGGCCAGGA
>JAHFDC010000262.1 GCA_023249205.1 Candidatus Methylomirabilota bacterium | reverse complement strand
ACGAGGCGGCGGTCCTCGCCGCCTACTACAGCAAGGCCCGGGGCCAGACCAAGGTGGCGGTGGATTACACCGCCGCCCGGCACGTCCGGAAGCCGAAAGGGGGGAACCCGGGGGAGGCCCTGATCACCCGGGAGAAAAGCATCGTCGTCCGGCCGGACGCGGCCCTGGTGAAGATCCTGGCGCAGCGCGCGCGGGCGGCTGAGCCCTGATGCCCACCTTCGCCGCCATTGACGTCGGGACCAACACGGTCCGCCTCCTGGTGGCGGAGGCGGGGTCGCCCGGCGCCTACACCGTCCGGCACCAGGCCCAGGCCATCACGCGCCTGGGCGAGGGCCTGGATGGAACGGGACGCCTCAGTCCCGTCGCCATCGAGCGGACCGTGGCCACCCTGGCCGAGTACGCGGCGACGGCCCGCGGGCTCGGGGCGGTCGCCGTCCGGGCCGTCGCCACGAGCGCGGCCCGGGAGGCGGCGAACCGGGAGGCGTTCCTCCGGGCCGCCGCTACCGCCGGCTGTCCTGTCGAGGTGGTGGAGACCCGGGAGGAGGGACGCCTCAGTGCGCTCGGGGCGCTCCACCTGCTCCCCCGCCCTGCAGGCCGGTGCGTCATCATGGACATCGGCGGGGGCAGCACCGAGCTGACGCTCGTCGCGGGCGACGCCCTGGTGCAGAGCGTGAGCCTGCCGCTCGGCGTCGTCAAGTTGACGGAGCGCTTTCTCCCGGAGGACCCGCCGCCGGCAGAGGCTCTAGCCGTCATGGCCAGCCACGTCCGGGAGGCGGTGGGGACCGGCGTACCCTTCCAGGCGGCGCTGCGGGCCGCCGAGGCAGTGGGGACCGCGGGGACCGTCACGACGCTGGCCGCCATTGACCTCGCCCTCGAGCCCTACGACCCCGACCGGGTCACGGGGCACCGGCTGACGGTGGGGCGGGTCCGCGAACTACTGGCATGGCTGGCCGGGCTGCCCCTTGCGGAGCGCAAGCGCCTCCCGGGCCTCGAGCCCGGCCGGGCCGACGTCATCGTGGCCGGGGCCTGCCTCCTCGCGGAATCATTGGCCGCCCTTGGGTTCGAGGCCCTCACCGCGAGCGACGGCGGCCTCCGGGAGGGGATCCTGCTCGACACCCTCTCCCGCCGCCTCCCCCCCACCCCCGCTTCTGGCCCGTCCCTTGCACCTTGACAAGCTGGCCGCCCTCTCGTTAGGATGCCGGACACGCCGGCGGGCGGGCGTGAGAGTCGGCGAAAGGTGCTCCGCGGATGGAGTCAAGTAAAGTCCTGATCCTGAACCAGACCTTCGAGGCCCTCCAGGTCTGCAGTGCCCGCCGAGCCGTCGTGCTGCTGTACACCGGCCGCGCAGAGCGGGTGGAGGACACCACCTGGGTCCTCCGCTCTCCCTCCGTCACCTTCCCGGTCCCCTCGGTCATCCGCCTGCACCGCTTCGTGCGAAAGCCCCCGCTCCAGACCCTCTCCTTCAACAAGCGGAATATTCTGAAGCGGGACGGCCATACCTGTCAGTACTGCGGCCACAACAGCGGGGAGCGCATGACCATTGACCACGTGCTCCCCCGCTCCCTCGGTGGGAGAACCGTGTGGGAGAACGTCGTAAGTGCGTGCCGGGCCTGCAACCTCAAGAAGGGAAGCCGCACCCCGCAAGAGGCGGGGATGATCCTCATCCGGCCCCCGGCGAAGCCCATCTCTGTCTTCTATCTGGGGATTCTGGCCACCTCCCGCGAGCGCCTGGAGGCGTGGCGCAAGTACCTCCCGGCGAGGGTGGTGGCGGGCGGGCGGGCGAACGGCCCGGAGGCGAACAGGAGGCTATGATGCCGCGGTCGAGTGGCCACAAGGCGAGAGCACTCCTCCTCCCCTTGCTCCTCTTGGGGGCGGGGGTGGCGGCGGCGCAGGAGACAGCGACGGGTCAGCCCGAGCCCGGGAGCTTCGAGCAGACGCTGGCGGACCTGCCCGTGGAGGCCCTGCACCAGGTCGGGCGGGAGGACAACCTCCACCTGATCGCCGCCTACTATTACGGGGACGCAAGGCAGTGGCCCAAGGTGTACGCGGCCAACCGGCCCCTGATCGGCCGCAATCCCTCCGTCATCCACAAGGGCCAGATCCTGACCGTCCACCTCCCGGCCGGCTGGGCCCCGCTTGAGCCCTACGGCCACTTCCTGGCGCGGGTCCGGGCCGCCGGCATTCCCGGCCTGAACGCCCCGACGGAGGCAGGCGGAGGAAAACCCCCCGCCTAGGCCTCCCCCCGGGACGGCAGCTCAGCCGCCGCCCCGGGGGCGGCGGCCCCGGCGCCGCCGCGGAACCTCCCGCCGCCCCCGAGCCCCGGGCTGACCCCGAGCCGGTCCCGCCGAAGTCCTCCTAGCCTCCCAGCGACTCGAGGCCGGCGCCGACATCCGCACCGTCCAGGCGCTCCTCGGACAGCAAGACGTCAAGAGAACCATGGTCTACACGCACGTGCTCAACCCTGGCGGGCTGGGCGTCCGCAGTCCGGGCGACTCGTTGTAGGCCCGCTGCTATAACACCCCCCTCCCAGGGAAACGCAGAGTAACTGCCCGAAAATGCATGCCCCGTGAAGTTACATCGCG
>JAHFDC010000261.1 GCA_023249205.1 Candidatus Methylomirabilota bacterium | reverse complement strand
CCAGGGGTTGAAGCTGACAGGGATCAAGCCCGGATTCCCGGCCAGGCGCCGGCGGAGTAAGTTTCAGAACTCCGTTAAAAGTTTCTTCGCCGCCAGGAACCCTGGGATGGTGCGCGGTTACGGGCCAGAAGATTTTCAATAATTATGGTTAACATTTCGCGCTTCCTGTGGTATCGTTCCACCCATGGACCCACGACAGGAGGCGTTCATGGGACCGGACTGGAAGGCGATGCCCCTCGTCGGCGTGCAGACGCTGGACGGGGCCCGGGTGGTCCGGGTGGCCGCCACCGTGGTGGCCTGCTACCCGGCGGCCGACCCGGGGATGGAACGGATCACCGCCGTCAACCTCGCCGAGGCGGGCCTCAAGGCCGCGCACGTGGCCCAGGCCTTCGGCGTCACCCCCCAGCACCTCAGCCGGCTCCGGGGCCGGGCGCGGCAGCAGGGCTCGGCGGGGCTGGCCACTCGCCCGCGGGGCCCCAAGGGTCCCTCCCGCCTGACGCCCCCCACTCAGCGCCGCATCCAGAGGCTGCGGGCGCAGGGACTCACGGTGGCGGCCATCGCCGAGCGGATCGGGGTCTCGGTGGGCAGCGTCAGTCACGTGTTGCGCCAGCCCGCGGCGATGCAGCCGCCCCTCCCCGCGCTCGCGCCCGTCGCGCCCGATCCCACCCCGCCGGTCCTGCCGGCGACCCCCCACCCCGTGCCCCACGCGGGCGCCCTGCTCCTCGTGGGGGCGCTGGACGCCCTCGGGGTCTTCCAGGCCTTCCGGACCCTCGGGGCCTCCGTGGGCCGGGCCTGGCGGTACGACTGGGCGCGCACCGTCGCCGTGGTGGCCCTCGTCTTCGGCCTGCGGCTGCGCTCGATCGAGCGGCTGAAGACCCTGCTGCCCAGCGCCCTGGGCCCGCTCCTGGGCTGCCGGCGCGCCCCCGGGGCGCAGACGGTGCGGATGAAGCTCGTCGCCCTGGCCGAGCGCGTGGACCCGCAGGCCCTCCACCGCGAACTCCTCCGGGCGCTCCTCGCCCACACCCCCGTGTGGGAGCAGTGTTACTACGTCGACGGCCACTTCGCGGCCTACCACGGCGAGCATCCCGCCCCCGCGGGCTGGGATCCCCACCGGCGCCTGGCGGCCCCGGGCCACAGCGATGCCTTCGTCCACGACATCACGGGGCGGGCCCTCTTCGCCCTGCACCTCCCCTGCAACGGGGCGCTCAGCCGGGTCCTGCCCCAGATCGTGGCGGAGATCCGGGCCGTGGTGGGCCCCACGACCCCGTTCACCCTGGTCTTCGACCGGGGGGGCTTCTCCGGGGACGTCTTCCGCTGGCTCACGGCCGCGGGGATCGGCTTCCTCACCTACCTCAAAGGCCGGGCCGCCAAACGCCGCGTGCCCGCCCACCGGTTCGCCCGCCGTTGGTGGGCCTTCGAGGGCCGGCGCCGGGTGTACTGGTGCCACGAGCGGCGGACCCGCGTGGCCCAGGCCGGGCGCCTGCGGACCGTCCTCTTCCGCGGGGCGAAGGACGCGCAGGTCCCGGTCCTGACGAACCGGACGGACTGGCCGGCCCCCCAGCTCGTCCACGTCCTCCAGTGCCGCTGGCGGCAGGAGAACAGCCTGAAGTACCTGGTCGAACATTACGCCATCGACCAACTGATCCAGTACGGGGCCGACGCCGAACGGGACACCCGCCGCGTGGCCAACCCGGCGCGCCGGGCCCTGCGGGACCGGCTCACCGGGCTGCGGCAGGAGCTGGCCGCCGGGGAGGCCGCCCTCGGGCGGGCCTTGACGGCCAACGCGGAGGGCCGCCGGCGCACCGTGCGGGGCCTGAAGATCGCCCTGGCCCCCCTGCGGCGGCGGGTGGCCGCGCTGGCGGGGCAGATCGGCCGGTGGGAGACCCGGCTGCGGCACACCCCCGCCCGGGTGCCGCGCACGGCGCTGGAACCCCGGGCGCGGCGGGCCATCCTCCAGCACGACCGGCGGCATCTGGTCACGGCGATCAAGCTGGCGGCCTACGACGCCGAGCGCTGGCTGGGCCAGCGATTCAACCAGACCTACCGGCAGGCGAAGGACTACCTGACCATGACGGCCAGCCTGTTCCAGCAGCCCGGGACGCTCCACCTCGCCGACGGGGTGCTGCGGGTCCGCATCCTCCCGCCGGCCGACCGCCGGGTGGCGGCCGCCTTCCGGGCCCTGTGCGGCGACCTGAATGCGCGGAAGCTCCGCTGGCTGAATACCGACATCCGCCTGCACTTCGAGCCGGCCGTTAACCAAACCGCCCCCTCTGCGGGGGAGCTTTTAACGGAGTTCTGAACCTACGCCTTCTCTTTCCCGCCAGCAGCGGCGGCCGGGGTGGCCGCGGCGGTAATCCTGGCGGCCTTCCTCGGCGTCGCAGTCCGCACCACCGGTGTGTACTTCATCCTCGTGACCCTGGCCATGGGGCACGTGGTCTGGGGCGTGCTGATGCGATGGTCGGCCGTCACCGGTGGGGAAAACGGCGTGACAAACGTCCCCCCCGCGGCGCTGGGGCCGCTCCGCTTCACGAGCCTCTCGACCTATTATTACCTGGTCCTGGCCGTGGTGGTGCTCTGCGCGCT
>JAHFDC010000071.1 GCA_023249205.1 Candidatus Methylomirabilota bacterium | reverse complement strand
TGTCCCGGTGGCCGTCCAGGGTCTCGGCGATCCGGAGGGTGTGGTCGTGGACGTCGCGGAAATAGAGCTGCGTCCCCGGGCGGACGTGGGGGATGCCGCGGTTCGCGAGGATGCCCAGGATGTCCCGGAGCGGCCCGGCGCTGCGCCGGAGGGCCAGGACCTCCTTCTTCGTGCGGAAAATGAGGGGGAGCGCCTGGCGGGAGGTCTTGTGGAAGAACTGATCCTCGATCCGGTCCAGCCGCTCGTCAATGCCGTCGAGCAGCGGGAAGTAATGGTCCACCAGGTGATCAATCAGGAGGTGGAGGACCCGGTCCGGGCCCTCGGGCAACAGGCGCGGGTTCTTCCGGAGGCGGTCGCTGACGGCGGCGATGGAGCGGAGGGGCTGCGGGTGGAGGGTGACGAGGTAGGTCTCGCCCAGGAAGCAGAAGAGGGGGAGCGTCTCCACCGCCTCCTCCCCGGGGTTGTGGTTGACGCCCCGGCAGACCAGGAAGACGTACCCGTCGTAGGTCTCCAGTTTCGTCCGGGTCTCGGGGTTCGTGCAGTCCTCCAGGGCGAGGTCGTGGAAGCCGTAGAGGCTCTTCAGGCGGGCGTAGTCCGCCTCGCCGGGCCCCTCCATGTCCATCCAGACGAAGTCGCTGGGGCTCGGGATGGCAGGCCGGAGCGTCTCCTCCGGCGGGTCCACCAGCAAGGTCCCGCTCCCCTGGACAACGTAGCACCGGGTTGTTCCCATCCCTTGGCCCCCCCTGAGCGCCGGATGCCCGGGCTAGGGTACCCGACCCCCCGGGGTAAATCAAGGCCGGCGCCGGCGGTCCCGAGCGGCCCTCACGGCGCCTCGCGGCGCGCTTCGCGCCTTCCGTCCGGCCGTCCGACCTTTTGGCCTTGACACATCGCCGGGGTTCGGACTAAGAAATTGGCTGGCCTGCGGGCGGAATGCGTGAGCGACCGGTTCACGCACAGGCGAGCCGCGCAGTTGTCCGCCCGATCATCCGGCTTCTCCATCGCACGGAACCCAGGCGGTCTCATCCCCCGGGGCTCACCCCGGCCGGTCGGGGGTCCGCGACAGAGACACGGAGGGGTGGCCCCTGGCGCGGCGGGGTGGCTGCGGCCTGCTGTGGGGCCCGCGAAGGGAGCGCGCATGGCCCAGGGAGCACCGGTCCGGGAGCGAGAGCCGATCGTGGACCCCCCCGAGGATAGCCCGAACACCATCTGGACCCGGCGGGACCTCTTCACCGCGGCCGGCTGGGGGGCGGTCCTGGTCTACCTCGGGACCGTGCTCCTCGCCTTCACCCGCTTCATGTTCCCGCGGGTCCTCTTCGAGCCGAACCCGGTCTTTGACGCCGGGTCCGCCGACTCCTTCCTGGTGGGGATCGTGGACGAGCGGTTCAAGAACGAGAAGCGCGTCTGGATCGTCCGGACCGCGGACGGGTTCTACGCCATCCTCGCCATCTGCACCCACCTGGGGTGCACCCCGAACTGGCTGAAGGCGGAGAACAAGTTCAAGTGCCCCTGCCACGGGAGCGGCTTCAAGCGGGACGGGACGAACTTCGAAGGGCCGGCCCCGCGGCCGCTCGACCGGATCAAGGTCGTCCGGACCCCGGAGGGGAAGCTGGTCGTGGACAAGAGCGCCGTCTTCCGGATGGCCCCGGGGGTCCCGCCGGCGGTGCAATACCCCCAGAGCACCCTGAAGGTATAGGGCGCCAGGAGGGGGGCATGCGGGGCATGGGGCAGCCCGGGCGCTGGGCCGCTATCGCGGCGCTCGCGCTGGCGGTCGCGGGGACGGCCGTGATCATAAACCGGTTCAGCGGGCACACGCTCCCCGTGGTGCCCCAGGGGGAGGTCACGGGTCTCACCACCCGAGAGATCCTGGACCGGGTGGTCACCCTCGAATCGGGCCAGGCCCCGGACTCCCAGCTGAGGGTGGGACACGCGGCGCCCGACTTCACCGCCCCGGATGTGCAGGGCCGTCTGGTCCGCCTAGCGCACTTCCGCGGCAAGCAGGCGGTTCTCCTGAACTTCTGGGCCACCTGGTGCGTCCCCTGCCGCCTGGAAATGCCCACGATGGAGCAGGCCTACCGCGAGCACAAGGGCCGCGGCCTCGAGATCCTCGCGGTCTCCATCGATGTGGGCCACCTGCCGGTGGTGGCGGCAAGCGTGGCGCAGTTCATGGAGGAACTCAAGCTCACGTTCCCGGCGCTGCTTGACCCCGAGATGGAGGTGGCGAGGCGGTACCGGGTCTTCGGCATCCCCGTGAGCTTCCTGATTGATCGGGAAGGGATCATCCGGGCCCGGGAGGCCGGGTTCCGGGACTGGACCAGTCCGGAGTCCCGGAGGCTGATTGAGCAGGTGCTGCGCTGACTGTCGCGCAGAGGCGAAGCCTCCCCCAGGGGCGGGGTGATCTGCCATGGCTGAAGCCATGACCGAGTGGTACCTCTTCCTCAGCCAACTGAGCGCGGCCCTCAGCCAGCCGTTTCAGGCGCTGGCGGACCGGATCGAGACCCCGGTCCTCTCCGCCCTGCTCTTCGGGATCCTGGGCTCCACGGCGCCCTGCCAGCTCACCACAAACCTGAGCGCCCTGGCCTACGTCTCGAAGGAGGGGGAGCCCCCGACCGCCCCAATCGGGGCAGCCGGCGCCTACACGCTGGGCAAGGTGGCAGCGTACACGGGGTTTGGTATGCTGGCCTGGGGCGTGGGGAGCGGTCTCAATGCGGCGGCGATTCCGGTGATCCAGGTCGTCCGGAAGGCCCTGGGGCCTCTGATGATCGTGATCGGTCTGGCCCTCCTCGGCCTTCTCCCGCGCCAGCCGCAGTTCGGTCAGCGCCTGAGTGCCTGGCTGGCCGCCCGCATCCCCCGCCGGGGCGTGGCCGGCTCCTTTCTCCTGGGTTTCGTCTTCTCCCTGGCCTTTTGCCCGACGCTCTTCTGGCTGTTTTTCGGGCTGACGCTCCCCCTGGCGTTGGGGTCGCCGGTCGGCTGGGTGTTTCCCGGGATCTTCGCCGCGGGGACCGCGGTCCCGCTCCTGGTAGGGGTTGGCCTGGTGGTGGGCGGGTCGGCCCTCGCGGAGACCTCTCTCCGGCGGATGAGCCGCCTCAACCGGCTGCTGACGCCGATCGCCGGCGCCATCTTTCTGGTGGCCGGCATCAACGATACGCTGACATACTGGTGGATCTGAGGAGACGGGGTGGCTCACGGAGCAGGATGGCAGGGGTCCCGCGGTGGCCCAGGAGAGCCCTGGCAGAGGAGCGTGCTGGCGGGAGAATCAGGTGAAGACTCAAAGAGGGACCTAGAGGTGGCGCTCGCCGAGGGCGCAGAAAGGAGCTGAGACGGATGGATCGTTGTCGCGCGTGGAAGGCGCTGGTCCTGGGGGCCGCAGTCTTTAGCCTGCTGGGGCTGACCGCACCCGTTGACGCTGCGGAAGGCATGGACCCCCACGGGAAGGGAGCGGCGGGGCCCGGCATGGACCACCTGCACGCCCTGGCCGTAGATCCGCGGGACGGGACGCTCCTGATGGGCACGCACGATGGACTGCACCGGAGCACCGACGAGGGCAAGACCTGGACAAAGGCCGCTCCGGAAGGTGAGTTCCCGGGGCGGGACGTCATGGCGATCGCGGTGGACCCGAAGCAGCCCGAGGTCCTCTACGCGGCCGGCCACGACCTCGGGGTGGTCAAGAGCACCGATGGCGGCCGGCGGTGGCGCACCGCCGGGGCGGGGCTGCCGACGGTGGACGTGCATGCGCTGACGCTGGACCCGAATGATCCCCGGAAGCTCTACGCCTGGGTGGACCTGAAGGGGCTCTACCGGTCCTTGGACGCAGGGCGGCGGTGGGCCCGGGTGGACGACGGGCCGGAGAACCCTGATGTCCGGGCGCTCCTCTCGGTGAACATCCCGACTGGGATGGGCGGGATCTACCTCTATGGCGGCACGAGCGACGGCCTCTTCCGCAGCATGGACTGATTCTGAGGCTGGGAGCCGGTGGGCGGTCTGCCCACCAATGAGAGAGTGAACGCCTTCGCCGTGAATCCGCGGGAACCGCAGGTCATGTACGTCGGGATGCGGAGCGGCCTCTACATTTCCAGGGATGAAGGAAAGACGTGGAGGAAGGTAGAGGGGGAGCTATTAGGCGTGCCGGTCGCCGCGATTGCCGTCCATCCGGCGAGGCCCGACCTGGTGTATCTCGGAACCCCCGCGTTGGGGATCTTCAAAAGCGAAGATGGCGGGAAGACCTGGCGGCGGCAGCGGTAGGGCCGCATCCGCCGGCCGCCTCGGCGGCTGCGGGCGCCAGCGTAGGCGATACGCAATGGGGAAGGGCGCCAAACGGGGCAGGCCGAGCACAGTTTCGACGCAGAGACCCGTGCCGGCGGGGTATCATGGAGGGAGTCCGATGGACGAGAAGAAGCCGAAAGTGCAAGCGGCAGAGGTAAACACCGCTGTCCCCGTGAAGGTCGAGGCCGCGGGGCACTACTGCCCCATCTGCGGCCACGACGCGGCGGACCCGGCCCTCTTCCGGTTCGGCGAGCACTTCTGTTCCGAAGCGCATGTGGCCGAATTCGCCGCAGAGGTCCGCGCGAGGGAAGCGGCACCCGCCGAGGCAGCTCGGGGAGTGACCCCGGCCGCGGGGACTGCTGAGGTGCCAAAGAAGGGTGGCACCTGGAATCTCCTGAAGATGGGGGCGTGCTGCGGGGGCGCACTGTTGCTGCTCGCCCTGATTCCGCTGGTCGCGGGAACGGGGGGTGCTTTTGCGGCCGTCGGCTCTTCGGTCTTGAGCATTGCAGCCTTGCTGGCCTGCCCCCTGGGGATGTACTTCATGATGCGCGGCATGCGGCGCATGGACCATCGGGGCGAGGAGCCGGGGGGAGGAAGGCCAAGAGCCGACGCAAAAACGAGGGAACCGAGCGACGATGCTGGCCGATAGGCAGCCTCGCCAGGTGCCGCTGAGCGGGTGTATTATCCGCAGCATGTTCAGAGGAGAGAGACTATGGAGAATCTCTGGTGGATTCTGGCGATTGCAGCCGTCTATTTCTTTCTGACCTTCCGCCGGCGGGGCGCGGCCTGAAAGTCGGGAGGCTCTGGGGTCCAGAGCCAATCGGAAAGCAGGGGGGCATGCCGGGGAAGTGACCCTTCGGCGCGAGGGATGACGCAGAGCCGCAACGGGCACCGGGAGGACTTCGCGCATTACTGCCCGATGTGCGGACGGGATACCGTCGCCGAGATTCGACGGGGAGAACAGGGGTTCTGCTCGGATGATCACGCCGAGGCGTATCTCGCCGAGGTCCGGGACCGCGCGCCGCGAGAAAAGGGGGCTTGAGGGGTGCTGAAGCAGCTTCCGTGGAACGAATGGTGGTGGAGGTACGGACGGACTCTGCTCCTGACCGCAGTGCTTGCAGTGGGCTTCTTGATCTTCCTCTGGGTGCTCCGCCACCTGCCGGGAACGATGGAGACCGTTCCCCACGAGGCCTGGTACGGAAACTGGCCGGGCGTCTTGCTCGCCTCGGGGCTCTTCGGCGCGTTCCTTCTGGGGTTCCTCCGTCCCCGCCGCCGGGCCGAGTGGGGAAACGCGGGATTGACCACCGCCTTCCTGATTTCCCTCTTCACCGAGATGTTCGGCGTCCCGCTGACGATCTACCTTCTCGCTTCGACCCTCAGGGTCCCTCCCCAAGTGTTCGGCCTCGAGGAGAGCCACCTCTGGGCCTACCTGCTGGATCGGCTGGGCGTGATGCCTCTCGCCTGGGGTGTCTACGCTGTGATGGTGAC
>JAHFDC010000070.1 GCA_023249205.1 Candidatus Methylomirabilota bacterium | reverse complement strand
CTCGAACTTCTCGGCCAGGAACGGGACCACCTTCGTGTAATTGGTCCCCTCGAAGGTGACGAGATTCTCGTAGGCGCCGCGCATGATCATCGGCGGCGTGATCTCGTACTGGCGCTGCGGGTCCAGCGTCCGGATGTCCAGGTCCCGGGCCACGACCAGGACTCCCTCGGCCGCGGCGGCCGTCCCCACCCCCCCCGCAAAGAGCAGGCCCAGAAGCACCGCAACTGCCCACTTCCCCTTGCCCCTCATCGCGCACCTCCTCGCGCCATCCAGAATGAGTTCCCCGACCCGCGGGCCCGGGCCCTACAGGCTCGGGCGCACCACGAGCGTCTCCGTCGAGGTCACGCCCTCCACTTCCCGGATTTTCGCCACGATCGTCGCCGCAGCCTCCAGGTCCAGGGCCCGGACCAGCGCGACCATGTCGTAGCGGCCGAACAGCATATAGACGTAACTCAGCCCCTCCATCTTCTTGAGCGCCTCGAAGACCGGGCGCTCCTTCTGGGGCTCCGTCCTGATCAAGACCCCCGCGACCATCCCGCCTCCCCCCTTCCCGTTATTCCTGGGGACCGCCCCCCGCGCCCGGGATGAGGATCGCCTTCACCCCGCGGCGCGACAGGACGAAGTCAAAGGCCTCCTCCACCCGGGAGAGCGGGAACGTGTGCGCCACGAACGGCTCCACGTTCACCTTCCCCTGGGCAAGCAGGCCCAGGGCATGCTCGTACTCCCGGCGGTTGTAGCAGATGGAGCCGTAGAGTTTCAACTCGTGCCGGATGGCCGGCTCCATGTTGACCTGCACGTCCCTGTGGACGGTGAGCAGGACCACCGCCCCGCCCTTCCGCGCCATGGCGATCCCCTGCTCCAGGGCCGCGGCGCTCCCCGCCGCCTCGAAGACGTAGTCGGCGCCCCCCTCGGTCAGTTCACGGACGGCGGAGACCGGATCCACCTCGTGGAGGTTCACCACCGCATCCGCCCCCAGGTCCTTGGCCAGCAGGAGCCGGTCCGCCCGCGTCCCCACGACCGCGACCCGGGCCTTCAGGATCCGCTTGACCACCTGGGTCGCCAGGAGACCCATCTGCCCCGGCCCGAGGACGGCCACCCACGAGCCCTGCTCCACCCGGACCATCTCGAGGCCCCGAATCACGCAGGCCAGCGGGTCGGCTAACGTCGCCTGCACGAAGGACATCCCCGGAGGGATCGAGTGGAGGTTCCGCTCGGGGACGGCCACGTACTCGGCCATCCCCCCGTCCATGGTGACGCCCAGTTCCTCCAGTTTCTGGCAGAGGTTCACGTGGCCGATCTTGCAGAACTTGCAGATGGCGCAGCCGATGCAGATCTCGATGGCCACCGCCGCTCCCGGCCGAAAGCGGTGGACCTGCTCGCCGCAGGCCACGACCTCCCCGGCGATCTCGTGGCCGATGACGAAACGGCGGGGCTTCTTCTCGGGGTTGACCTCGTGGTAGATCCGCTGGTCGCTGCCGCAGATCCCTGCCGCCCCGACCCGCACCAGCACCTCGTACGGACTGATGGCGGGGACGGGGATCTCCTCGAGGCGCACCCCGCGCTCGGCGCGATCCTTCACGACCGCCAGCATGGTCGTCTTCCCCGGGGGAACCTCCACGAGCGGCCCTCAGCGGCGCTCGGTGAGCAGCCGCGCCGCGTCCTTGGCAAAATACGTCAGGAGCAGATCGGCCCCGGCCCGCTTGATCCCCGTGAGCGCCTCCATCATGGCCCGCTCCCCGTCCAGCCAGCCGAGGCGGGCGGCCGCCTTGATCATCGCGAACTCCCCACTCACGCTGTAGGCGGCGATGGGCACGGCGTACTCGGCGCGGACCCGCGCGATGATGTCCAGGTAGGGGAGGGCCGGCTTCACCATCACGATGTCCGCCCCCTCCTCCAGGTCCAGCGCGATCTCCCGGAGCGCCTCATCCGCGTTGGCCGGGTCCATCTGGTAGGCGCGGCGGTCGCCGAACTGCGGGGAGGAGCCGGTTGCCTCCCGGAACGGGCCGTAGAAGGCGGAGGCGTACTTGGCGGCGTGGGCCAGGATGGGGAGTTCCTCGAAGCCGTTCTCGTCCAGGGCCTCCCGGATGGCGCCCACCCGGCCGTCCATCATGTCGGAGGGGGCCACCATGTCGGCGCCCGCCTCCGCCTGCGAGAGGGCCGTCTTGGCGATGAGCTCCAGGGTCGGGTCGTTCCGGACCCGGCCCTCTTCCACCACCCCGCAGTGGCCGTGGCTGGTGTAGGCGCACAGGCAGGTGTCCGTGATGACCACCAGGTCCGAGACCGAGTCCTTGATCGCCCGGATGGCCTGCTGGATGATCCCGTCCCTCGCGTAGGCCTCGGAGCCGTACGCGTCCTTGCCCTCCGGGACGCCGAAGAGCATGACCCCCGGGATCCCCAGGGCCGTGATCTCCTTGACCTCCTTGACCAGTTCGTCCACCGAGAGGCGGAAGTTGCCCGGCATCGGGGCGATCTCCTCCCGCACCGCCCGCCCGTGGACCACGAACAGCGGCATGATGAGGTCGTCCACGTGCAGGGTGGTCTCCCGGACCATGCGCCGCAAGATCTCCGTCTTCCGCAGCCGCCGGGGGCGGTACACCGGGTAGTACATGAGATCCCTCCTCGACCATCCGCGTCCAGCCGCGTGGGGAGCGATCGCTATGCCGCGATGATACGCCCGCGGGGGGGGCGCGTCAATTCGACGCCACAGCGCGGCCCCCGGCCGCCTCCCCCCGCTCGCCCCGCCGCTTGGCGATGGCGCGCCGGTACACCTGTACGTACTCCCTGGCCGAGCGGGTCCAGGAGACATCGGCCGCCATGGCGTTCTGAATCAAGCGATGCCAGAGGGGCCGGTTCCGGTAGCAGGCGAGGGCGTCCCGAACCTCCGCGAGCAGCGCTTCCGCGGTGGCCTCAGCGAACTTGAAGCCGTTCCCCTCTCCGCTTTTCTGGTCGAAGGGGACGATCGTGTCGTCCAGCCCGCCCGTCGCCCGGACCACCGGGATGGTGCCGTAGAGAAGGCTGTACATCTGGTTCAGGCCGCAGGGCTCGTAGCGGGAGGGCATGAGGAACACGTCGGACCCGGCCTCGATCTTGTGAGAAAGGGCGACGTCGAAGCCGATCCGGACGGCCGCCCTGGTCGGCTGCGCTTTCTGCAGCGCGGTGAACGCCGCCTCGAGCGTCCGGTCCCCCGTCCCCAGGAGGACCAGTTGGGTCCCCTCGGCGAGCAGCGCCTCCGCCGATGCCGCCACGAGGTCAATCCCTTTCTGGTCGGCGAGACGGGAGATGACCCCGAGGACCGGGACATCGGGCCGCACCGGGAGACCCATCGTGCGCTGGAGGTCGGCCTTGCAGGCCGCCTTGCCGCCGAGGTCATCGCGGCTGTAGCGGGCGGCCAGGTGCTTGTCGGTGGCCGGGCTCCACTCCTCCGTGTCCACGCCATTCAGAATGCCGTAGAGATCGGCGGTCCGCTCCTTGAGCACCCCCTCCAGCCCGGCGCCGAACTCCGGGGTCTGGATCTCCTGGCTGTAGCGGCGGCTCACGGTGCTCAGGCAGTCGGCGTACACGAGGCCGCCCTTCAGGAAGTTGACTTTCCCGTAAAACTCCATGGCCCGCCACTGGAAGAGTTCGCGGGGGAGCCCCGTGGCGCTGAACTGCTCGGCCGGGAAAAGACCCTGGTAGCCCATGTTGTGAATCGTGAAGAGACTGGCGGCCTTTCCCAGGACCGGGTCGCCGGCGTAGAGGGTCCTGAGATAGGGGGGAATCAGCCCGGTCTGCCAGTCGTTGCAGTGCAGGACGTCCGGTGTGAGGCCGAGGGCGCGGACCATCTCCGTGACGCCGCGGGCGAAGGCGGTGAAGCGCTCGGCGTTGTCGGGGTAGTCCTGCCCCTTCTCCTGGTACAGGCCATCGCGGCCAAAGAATCCCTCGTGCCCGAGGAAGAGCGCCCGCCCCCCCGGCATCTGCGCCTCGGAGACCGTGAGCGTCTCCTGTCGCTCCCCCACGGGGATGCGAATACCGTCGTGGATCTTCTGGAGGCCGAACCGGGCCCCGTCAATCTGCCGGTAGCGCGGGAGCGCGACCGTGACCTCGATCCCGAGGCCCGCCAGCGCCCGGGGCAGCGCCCCGGCCACGTCAGCCAGGCCTCCGGTCTTGGCGAAGGGGACGACCTCGGAGGAAACGAGCAGGACGTGCATGAGCCCTCCCGAACGCGCTTCCCTCCCCCGATCAGGGCGGCGGGGCACTATACCAGGCAGGGGAACGCTGCGGCAACGGTTGGCGTGCCCGACGCCGGGGCCACCAACGCCGCGGGCGCTCCGCCTCTCCGCGGGGGCGGGCGTGGCCAGCGCGACAACGCAGCAAAGTACTCTGGGACGGAGAGCCTGCGGGCGGGCGCGGCTAGGGTTTCTCGGCGAGCAGAGTCCGGCGGGCCGCCTCGACTTCGATTGTCCCCCCTTCCCCAATGTGCGTGGCACGGATCCGGCCCCGCCTGTCCACGAGGTACTGGGTGGGCCAGTAGCGGTTGCCGTACCGCTTCCAGATGCCGAAGTCGTTATCCAGCGCCACGGGGTAGCGAATCTTCAGTTCGGCCACCTTCGCCCGGACCCGGTCCGGGCTCTTCTCCCAGAAAAACTCCGGGGAGTGGACCGCGATAATGACCAACCCTTGGGCGCCGTACCGCTCGTGCCAGTCCCGCAAACTCGGGACCACGTTGAGGCAGTTGACTCACCCGTAGGTCCAGAATTCCACCAGGACGACCTTGCCCCGGAGGTCGGCGAGCAGGAGCGGACCCGAGTTGATCCAGACCGGGCTCTCCACCTCCGGTGCGGGGGGGGCCGTCTCGGGCGGCCGGAGCAGGTCCGCCGCGGCGGCCGCGCCCAGCAGGGCCAGAACCATTGCTGCCCCCGCCATCCATCGCGTTATCGCTCTCATGTGCCCACCTCCCTCCCGGCGCCCCCCGCTAGGGCGCGGACCCCGGCCGGCTGCGTCCCGGCCTCTGCCCAGGATACGCGCCGAGACCACTCTTTGGATACCCCCTGAGAGTCGGGAGTTACGGGGAAAGCGTGTACACCTTCTTCAACTCCGGGTTCAGAACCGTGACCGGCAAGTTGAGCGCCTGGATCTCCCGCGCCAGGTCCTGCGGCGTCGGGGCACCGGCGGGGGGCTGGAGGCGATGGTGGTGCGGGATCACGGTCTTCAGGCGGGGGTTGCCCATCGCCAGGAAGCGGGCCATCTGCGCGATGTCCTTCACGTCCCGGTTGCCTTGCAGGACCAGGATCGCCACGTCCGGCTGGTACATGCTCCCCCAGAGCTGCATGTCCATCGTAAGCGCCGTGCTTCCCGAGAAGTAGACCGTGAGCCCGTTCTCGAAGGTGATGAAGAACCCCAGTGCCGCCCCGCCGAAGTAGCCCGGCGGCTCGGGGTTCCCGGACCCGTGGACCGAATTGACCAGGCGCACGGTGATCCCGTCGAAGCGGAACCGCTCCCCGGGCTGGCCCGTCCGGGCCTGGGTCTCGGGAAGACCCTTGGCCTTCAGGAATCCCCACGCCAGCTCGTGGGTGGTGACCACCTGCGCCTTGGTGTTCAGCGCAATCTCCGCGGCGGAGCCCACCTCGTCCGGGTGCCCGTCGGCCACCAGGATGATGTCGGCCTTCCCGATGTCGGCAGCCTTGACCGGGCTGTCAGGGTTCGTGACGAAGGGATTCGTCAGGATCACCTTTCCTGTCGGGGACGTCATCCGGAAGATGGACCAACTCAACCACTCCAGCTTCA
>JAHFDC010000260.1 GCA_023249205.1 Candidatus Methylomirabilota bacterium | reverse complement strand
TCCCGATGTTGAACGCGTTCCGGTAGAAGATGCGCGCGAAGGACTTCGCCAGGACCAGGGGCACCCCCGCCAGTTTGATGATCCGGGCCGCGTGCTCCCGGGAGGAGCCCTGGCCGAAGTTGCGGCCCGCCACCACGATGTAGGTCTTGTCCTTCTTCATGGCAGCGGGGGCAAAGTTCGCGTCCGCATCCTCGAGCACGTGCTCCGTCAGTTTCGGCAGATCGGACCGGAGGTGGGCGTAGCGGCCGGGCGCGATCAGGTCGGTCGAGATGAAATCCCCGAACTTCCAGGCGACTCCCCGGATGCCCATCATTCCCTCCTACAGATAGGGGCGCGGGTCCACGATCTTCCCCGCGATGGCTGACGCCGCTGCGACGGCCGGCGACGACAGGTAGACGAACGACTTGGGGTTGCCGAGCCGCCCCTTGAAGTTCCGGTTCTGGGTGGCCAGGCAGACCTCCCCGTCCCCGAGCAGGCCGAACTGCCAGCCGGGGCAGGGGCCGCAGGCGGGCGAGCCGAAGACCGCCCCGGCTTCCACGAACGTCTGGACGAGCCCCTCCGCCAGCGCCTGCTGATACACGCCGCGCGAGCCCGGGTACACGAGGAATCGGGTCCCCGCCGCCACCCGCTTGCCCTTCAGGATCCCGGCCGCCACCCGCAGGTCCTCCAGGCGCCCGTTGGTGCAGGTCCCCAGGAACACCTGGTCCACGTGGACCCCCTCCCGCGCCACCTCGCTGATCGGCTTCACGTTGCCCGGCGTGTGGGGGACGCACACCAGCGGCTCCAGCCGGCCCACGTCAATCTCCAGGGTCTGCTCGTAGGTGGCGTCGGGATCGGCAGCGAGGGGTTGCCAGTCCTTCTCCCGGCCCTGGCGGGCCAGGAAGGCGCGGGTCTGCTCGTCGGAGGGGAAGAGGCCGAGTTTGGCCCCGGCCTCCTGGGCCATGCTCGTCATGGTGAGCCGGGCATCCATGGAGAGGGTCGGGACGGTGTCCCCCGCGTACTCCATCGCCTTGTAGGCCGCGCCATCCTCGCCGATGCGTTCGATGATGTGGAGGATGATGTCCTTGGAATAGACGCCCGGCTGGAGCTTCCCTGTGAGGACGAACCGCATCGTCTCCGGGACCCGGAACCAGGTCTTCCCCAGCGCCATGGCAATGGCGACGTCGGTGGAGCCCATGCCCGTGGCGAAGGCGGCCAGCCCCGCCGCCGTGCTGGTGTGGGAGTCCGCCCCCACCACGATGTCCCCCGGCTTCACGTACTTCTCGGCGAGGAGGAGGTGGCTGATACCGGAGCCCACGTCCTCCAGGATGGCGCCGGTCGTGGCCGCGAACTCCCGGAGGCGCCGGTGCATGTTGCTGTACTCGGGCCGGGCGGCGGGGCCCATGTGGTCCAGGACCAGCATCGCCCGCCGCGGGTACTTGACCATGTCCCGCCCCATCAGTTCGCGGATCATGTCAAAGGTGAGGACACCCGTCCCGTCCTGGACGATGGCCATGTCCACGTCCGTCACCACGATGTCGCTGGCGTGGACCTCCCGCCCCAGCCGCCGTGATAGGATCTTCTCGGCGAGTGTCAGGCCCATGGCGTCACCTCGAGGTCAGAGGTCATCCCTCGCTCCCTTGCGGTCAGTTGTGGTTTCGTTCTAGTATACGCGCTGCCGCTCCGCCCCACAATGCCTTTCCCCTCCCGGCCTCTCTCCGTCGCGAGCCGAAGTGCCGCAGGAATGGCCTCCCTTGGTTCATCGCGGCGGGAGCGGCCGTGGCGACCCCCCTGGACAGGCCCTTCCCGTCGGTGGGGCATTTTTGCCCGTGGCCGGTGAGAAATCCCGATCTTCCGCGTGCATCCAGCTCCAGACCTGATCTCCATGGTCCACGTATAGCTCCATGAATCCAAAGGCGATTCTGAACCAGCCCTTCGCCGGAGGCCCCTTCCTGGCATATCAGTTGCTCCCCAAGGAGTCCGGCCAAAGCGGAGACTCCTTCCCGATAAGGGCAAACTCGCCGCGAGGCGGGGACGCAAAGCCACGGGTGAGGCCACGGGCCTGACAGCCGGGCTACCGAAGGAAGGGAGACGGAAGGCTCCCCGGGAACATGGTGGTCTCCCGCGAGAAAGGGGGATGCTAGTGTGTTCCGGAGCGGGCCCTTCTCCATGTCAGACCCCCCGTCGTGGTTCCCCTCCAAGTCGTGCCTGGTGGTCGAATCCCACGAAGGATTCGTTCGTCTTCCCCGATGCCTCTGGTGCGGGACGCACGCTTCGGGTGGTCGCGTGGGGGACGTGAAGAAAGCGGGAAGGATGACCCGGTCCCCTGGGTGTGAGGTGATCATGTAGGGCAACAGTAACGATGAGGAAGGAATTACCGGAGGCGTTGATCTCTGGACAAAAACCTGGTCGCCTCGGTCCAGAGGGAGCCAATGGCGAAACCGGCCGGTAACCGATGGGGTGCCCGGCCGGTTTTTCTTTGGGCAGGCCCCGCGAAAGGGGGCCCGCGAGGATCGCATGGTCATCGCAGCATTGGAATCCGGCTCGCTCGAAACCAGGCGCCGGTCTTCCGCCTCGGGTGGGAAGCGTCAGCATCCCGGTGGAAACAGAAAAGAGTTGATCAGT
>JAHFDC010000069.1 GCA_023249205.1 Candidatus Methylomirabilota bacterium | reverse complement strand
GTTTCCCCTTGAGGCAGCGCTGGATTCGGTGATCTCGGCGGCGCCCGCGGCGCGCGGAAGGTAGGGCGTGCCCTTTCACCAGCTTCGAGGAGCGGCTGAAGCATGAGCCAGCAGGAGATCCGGACCATCGGGATCGTGGCGAAGCCGCATAAGGCGGAGGCCCGGGACGTCCTCCGCCAGCTCATCCCGTGGCTGAAGGCCCGCGACCGGACCATTCTCCTGGATCAGGAGACCGCGGCGCTGGCCGGCGTGCCCGAGGCCGGGATCCCCAAGGCCGACCTCCCGGGGCGGGCGGACTTCCTCATCGTTCTCGGAGGCGACGGGACCCTCCTGTCTGTGGCCCGCCTCGTGCGGGGGAGGGAGGTTCCGATTCTGGGCGTCAACCTGGGGGGCCTGGGATTTTTGACCGAGATCACGCTGGACGAACTCTTCCCTCTTCTCGGGGACATCCTGGGCGGGGAGCTTCGGCTGAGCCGCCGGATGATGCTCAGCGTCCACGTCCACCGGGAGCGGGAGCGGGTCGCCGAGTACACCATCCTGAACGATGCCGTAATCAACAAGGGGACCATGTCCCGGATCGTGAACCTGGAGACCTACCTGGACGGCGAGTACGTCACCACCTACCGGGCGGACGGCCTCATCCTCTCGACGCCCACCGGCTCCACCGCCTACTGCCTCTCCGCCGGCGGCCCCATCGTCCACCCCGCCCTGGAGGCGCTGGTGCTGATCCCGATCTGCCCGCACACCCTCACCAACCGGCCCGCGGTCCTCCCCGCGGGGGCGAAGATCGAGGTGGTCCAGGGCTCGGAGGGGGAGGACGTGTTCCTCACCCTCGACGGGCAGGCCGGCTTCCCCCTCCGCTACCGGGACGTGGTGGAGGTCCGGCGGGCCGAGCAGCGGATCGCCCTCGTCGCCTCCCCGAAGAAGTCCTACTACCAGGTGCTGCGCACCAAACTCAAGTGGGGCGAGCGGTAACGCGATGCTCCGCGAACTGGCCATCCGGAACATCGCGCTGGTGGAAGAGGTCCGGGCGGAGTTCGGACCCGGGCTCACGGCGCTCACGGGGGAGACCGGGGCGGGGAAGTCCATCGTCATTGACGCGCTGGCGCTGGCCCTGGGGGCCCGGAGCGACCCGGACCTCATCCGGACCGGGGCGGCGGAGGCGGCTGTCGAGGCCGCCTTCGAGGTCTCGGAGATCCCGGCCGTGCTCGCCGCGCTCGCCGAGGCGGGGCTGCAGGCTCCCGAGGACGGCGTCGTGATCTTGCGCCGGCTCCTACCCCGGGACGGGAAAGGCCGGGCATACGTGAATAACCAGATGGTACCCGCCGGCACGCTCCGGACGCTGGGGGAGTGCCTGGTGGACATCCACGGCCAGCATCAGGGCCGGCTCCTGCTGAGCGCGCGGCGGCACCTGGAAGTATTGGACGCGTTCGGCGGCACGGCGGAAGAGGCGGCGGCCTTCCGGAATCAGCACCTGGCCTGGGAGGGCGTGCGGCGCGAGCAGGCGACCCTCCAGGCTGCCGCCCGCGAGCAGGCGGCCCGCCGGGAGTTCCTCGCCTTTCAGGTCAAGGAGATTGCCGCCGCCGGCGTGGAGGTTGGAGAGGACGAGCGGCTGAGGGCCGAGCGCCTCCTCCTCGCCAACGCCGAGCGGCTCTTCGCCTTGGTGGAGGAGACCCACGGCGCCCTCGAGGGGGAGGAGGGAGCGGTCCTGGCCCGCCTGAAAGTGGCCGCCGTCCGCCTGGCCGACGGGGCCCGGTTCGACCCCAACCTGAAGCCGCTCCAGGAGTCCTGCGCCCAGGCCGAGGTGCTCCTCAAGGACGTCGCCGCCGAGGTCCGCCGGTATCGGTCCAAGGCGGGCTTCGACCCCGGCCGCTTGGAGGCGATCGAAACGCGGCTGCACGCCATCGAGCGCCTGAAGCGCAAGTACGGGGGGAGCGTCGCCGCGGTCCTCGAGGTTCGCGCCGCAGCAGCGGCCGATCTGGCGCGAATCGAGGAGACGCCGGAGCGTCTGAAGGTGCTGGCCGAGGAGGAGGCCCGGCTGTATTCGGATCTCCTGGAGCGAGGCCGGCGGCTCTCCCGCAAGCGGGAAGCGGCGGCGAGGAAACTTCACGCGGGGGTCCTGGCGGAACTGCGCGAGTTGGGGATGCCCCGTGCGGTTTTCCAGGTCCGGTTCCTCCGCGCGTCCGCCCCCGACGGAAGGCTCATGCCTCTTCGGGCGACGGGCCTGGAAGAGGCGGAGTTTCTCCTGAGCGTGAATCCGGGGGAGGAGGTCCGCCCGCTGGCTAAGGTGGCCTCGGGCGGGGAACTCTCCCGGATCATGCTGGCCCTGGAGGGGATCCTCGCCGAGGCCGACGACACGCCGACGCTCATCTTCGACGAGGTGGACAGCGGGATCGGGGGCGGGATGGCCGAGATGGTGGGGCGGAAGCTGGCAGCGGTTGGCACAACCCGCCAGGTTCTGTGCGTGACGCACCTGCCGCAAATCGCGGCGATGGCCGACGCCCACTTCCGGGTGGAGAAGCGGACGCGCGGGGGGCGGACGGAGACCTCGGTTCACCGCTTGGAGGGGGAGGACCGGGTGGCGGAGATGGCCCGGATGCTTGGCGCGGCGGGGGACTCGGATCTTCCCCGGCGGCACGCCGTGGCGATTCTGGAACGGGCCGCGCGTCTCCGCGGGACCCGGCGCCGCGGGGGGCGGGGATGACCCTGCGGGACCAGCCCCTCCTGTGGTTCCTGGCCGTCTCCACCTTCGTGCACGCCGGCTTTCTGGGCGTGCTCCAGTTTGCCCCTCCCGAGGCTCCCTTGCCGGACCTCGCTCCCCTCCGCGTTCGCTTCGTCGAGCCGCCGCCCGGCCCGCTCGTGAGTCAGCCGCCACCAGGGCGCGCCGAGCCCGCTCCCCCGGCAGCCAAAGCGATCGGCCGCTGGAACAGCCGAGCGCAGGCTCCCGGTCCAGGCACCGGGCCCATCGGCTCGACCGAGAGCCGTGGGACGCCTCGCTTGCCGACGAGTCCTCGGCCGCCCGTGTGGGAGCCCGATCCCCCGGGCGCTCCGGCAGAGCCCCGCGTGCTGGAGGCTCGGCCCGTTCCGATCCCGAGCCCACCGGCACGGACGGTTCCACCTCCGGCCCCGAGCGCGCCGCAGGTCCCGGCGCCGCCGGTGGTCCTGAGCCCGCCGCAAGCGACGGCGCCCCCCTCGGTGTCACCGCCGCAGACCCTCCGTCCTTCCCTCCGGGAACAACTCGCCCGCATCGGGGACCGGGCGCTCACCTCACCCGTCCCGGGTCCCTACGATGCCGGTCGGGAAGGGGAAGGGAGCGGCCGGGAGGCCACCGTCACGCTGGAGTCGGAGGCGCACGAGTACGCCGCCTACCTCGAGCAGGTCAAGCGGCGGGTCGAGCGGGAGTGGCGGTATCCCCTGTTGGCCCAGGAGCGCGGACTCACGGGAAAACTCGTGATCGAGTTCGCCATCCGGCAGGACGGGGCTCTCGCTCGCCTGCGGCTGGCCACGTCTTCGGGGATCTCCATCCTGGATGATGCCGCCCTGGAGGCAATCCGCCGGGCCGCCCCCTACACGGCCCTCCCGGAGGCCATGGGCCTTGACCGGCTGAACATCGTGGCCTCCTTCGAGTACCTGGGAGGCTTGGGTCGGGTCCGGGGCGGCTCCTGAGGCTCGTCCGGTCCGTGGCTCTTCCTTTCTCCCTTCCCTTACGCTTGTGGGCTGTCCTCATGGCTCTGGGGCGGCGGCGCGGGCTCCTGCCGCCGGCATGGCCAGCGGTTCCCCCGGGGACTCTGTCGCTGCCGGGACAGCGCGCCGCCGTGCGTCTTTTCCGGGATGCCCGCAGTGTTCCTACCATCGAAGGCGAGGACCCGGGGGATCTCTTTCGGGCGTTCGGCTACGTCGTCGCCTCCGAGCGCCTCTTCCAGATGGACCTGTACCGGCGCCTGGGCTGCGGCCGGCTGGCGGAGATCCTGGGTCCGGGCAAGGGGACGGCGGAGGCCCGGGGCCTCCCGCTGCCGGCCGAGGTGTTTCTCCAGATGGACCTCTTGCACCGGGCGCTGGGCCTGGAGGCGTCCGGCGTCGCGGAGTTCGAGCAGGCATCGGCCGAGACGCGGGACGCCCTGGCCGCCTACGCATCCGGCGTCAATGCGTGGCTCGAAACAGTCGCGGCTCGCCGCGCGTGGCCTCTCGAGTGCGCGCTGCTCGGCTATCTCCCCGAGCTGTGGCGACCGGTGGACTCGCTCGCGGTGGGCCGTTTTGTGGCCTGGCGGCTGAGCATTGCCCTGCGCGCTGAGTTGGCGTTGGGCGAGATCGCGCTCCTGCGCCAGGGCCCCCCGCTGCTGCCGTCGTCTCCGGCGTGGGGCCCGACCCTCACCGGGCCCCCACCGCTCCGTCTGCCGGCGCCTGGGGCGGTCCTTGGCGGCTTCGGATGGGGAGCCGGTTTTGCCGGGAGCAACGCGTGGGCCGTAGCGGGCGAGAGGACCGCCAGCGGCAAGCCGATCCTGGCCAGCGACCCGCACCTGCCCCTCGGTCTGCCCGGGATCTGGATGCCGGTCTGTCTTCGAGGCGGACCCTACCGAGTCGCGGGGGTCACCCTGCCGGGCGTCCCGGGTGTCGCCATCGGCCGGACACCCTCTGTCGCGTGGGGGATGACGGCCGTCCTCCCCGACGACGTGGACCTGTACCGCGAGACCCTGGCGCCGGGCCCGCCCGTGTCCGCCCGCCGCGGGGAGAGCTGGGAGCCGCTCGAGGTCGAGGAGGTGGCGGTGCGGGTGCGCGGAGAGGCCGCCCCCCGGCGGATGACGCTCCGCTTCGTCCGCCGGTTCCCGGGCCGCTGTCCGCTGATCTCGGATCTCCTCGACACCGGCCTGCTTGGGCCGCTCTCCCTCGCGTGGGCGGGGGCGCTGCCGACGCGAAGCCTTGACGCGCTCCTGGCCATGAACCGCGCAGCGGACCTCGCGGCATTCCGGGAGGCGCTGCGGGAGTTCGCGCTTGCCCCCCAGAACATCCTCGTGGCCGACGCGCAGGGATCCATCGGCGCCTTTGTGGCCGGGCGCTTTCCGAAACGCTGCCGGCCGGGCGACGGCCCCCTCCCCCTCGACGGCGCCGATCCCGCGGCAGCCTGGCAGGGTTTCATCCCGTTTGAAGACCTCCCGCACGTGCTGAATCCGCCGTCGTGCCTCCTGGTCAGCGCCAACAACCGGGCGGGGGAGAAGGGACCGTACCTCACGACCCTCTGGGAGCCCCCCTACCGGGCGAGCCGGATCCTGGGACTCCTGCGGGAGATGCCGGTGGTTCATCCCGAGGCCTGCCGCCGGCTGCAGACCGACACGGTCTCGCTCCAGGCGCTCCTCCTCATCGGGCGCTGCCTTGCCCCGCACCAGGGGGCGCTGGCGGGAGCGGCGCGCGAAGCCGCCGATCGCCTGCTCGCGTGGGACGGCCGCATGGCAGAGGAGAGCGGCGAGGCCGCCCTCTTCCATGCCTGGTACTGGCGCCTGCGGGAGCGCATCCTGGGAGTGCCCCTCGAGGCGCTGCGGCCCGGCTTGGCGGCGCGCCTCTTCGCAGTCAACCACGTTCCCGCCGCCATCCTGGATGCGTTGCTGCTCGACGGAGAGGCAGGGATGCTCCCCGCGCCCCTGACCCCGATCGTCCAGGAGACGTTGGAGGAGGCGGTGGCGTTTCTCAGGAAAGAGATGGGCCAGGACGCGGCGACCTGGCGGTGGGGGAGGCTGCATCGGCTCACCCTTCGCCATCCCCTGGCGCTCGGGAAGGGGCGGGTCAG
>JAHFDC010000068.1 GCA_023249205.1 Candidatus Methylomirabilota bacterium | reverse complement strand
GCCGTTGTGACGGATGTGGGGAAGGTGCTCCCCCTGGTTGGCCGGCTCCAGGCGTCCCCAGAGCCCACCGCAGCGGAGCGGCGACACCTCAGCGCCGGCAAGACGCTGGTCTGGAGCCAGCCGCAGCCGGACTCCGCGTCGCGCATCTTCCTCAGAAGGGCGCTTGACCCGTCCCGTCCCGGGCGGGGAATCCTGGTCGGAGAAGTGAACCGCACGTACCTCTGGGGCCTCGGCGATGAGACCACATTGCCGCCCACGACCGATCTCTACGTATTGGATCAGTCGAACACCCTCCTCGTCTCCTCGGTTCCTGGTCCGGTGCCCTTCCCGGCGCACGTGATGGACGAACTGGAGCGCTCCGCCTCGGGGCAATTCGAGTGGAAAGACGGCGAGCGGGAGTACCTGGCGGGGTACTGGTCCCTCCCGCTGCAGTTCACATTTATTGTTCCCAAGTGGACGGTCGTCCTGAGCGAGTCAAAAGCCGGCATCCTCGCCCCCATGGAACAATTCCGCAAGACGTTCTACGTGGTCATCGTCCTCTCCCTGGGCGGTGTTCTTCTCCTGAGCATCAGTCAGATCCGGCGGAGCCTGGTGCCGCTCGAACGGCTCAGGGAGGGGACCCGACGGATCGCCGGGAGAGACTTTGCCAGCCGGGTCACGGTCGCGAGCGGCGACGAGTTCGAGGACCTGGCGGCATCGTTCAATGCCATGGCCGGCGAGTTGGGGAGACAGTTTCACACCCTGGCCACCGTGGCGGAGATTGACCGGGCGATCCTCTCGGCGTTGGACACCAAGGCGATCGCCAGGACGGCGCTGATCCGCATGCCGGATATCGTCCCCTGTGACGGCGTCTGCGTGACGCTCCTCGATCCCGTCACCCCGGGGGCGGCCCGGACGTACCTCCGGGACGGCGACCGCGAGGGGGACCCCCTGGTGGAGGTGGTCGCGCTGATCCCGGGAGAGGCCGAAGAACTGCGCGCCAACCGGGAAAGACTGATCATCGCAGCGGGGAACAGGGTGCCGGGCTATCTGGCGCCCCTGGCCACGCGCGGCAGCAAAGCGTTTTTGATCCTGCCAATTTTCCTCGACGAGAAGTTATCGGCCCTCATCGCACTGGGGTACGGGAATCTCCCTGCGCAGGGTCAGGAGGACCTGGTGCGGGCCCGCCAGGTGGCTGACCAGGTGGCTGTGGCCCTGTCCAATGCGCGGCTGCTCGAGGAGCTTGCCCGACTGAACTGGGGAACGCTCCAGGCCCTGGCGCGGGCCATTGATGCGAAATCTCCCTGGACGGGTGGTCACTCCGAACGGGTGACGGAACTGGCCGTGAAGATCGGCCGGGTTCTGGGCCTGAGTCAGGAAGACCTGGATATCCTCCATCGCGGGGGGTTGCTCCACGACATCGGCAAGATCGGCACGCCGCCGGCAGTCCTCGACAAGCCGGGGAAGTTAACCAAGGAAGAGAACCGAATCATGCGTGAGCATGTGCGCTTGGGGGCGCGCATCCTGGAGCCGATCCCCGCCTACGCCGACGTGATCCCGATCGTCCTGCACCACCACGAGTGGTATGACGGCACCGGCTATCCCGACGGCCTGGCCGGGGAAGCCATCAGCCTCGGTGCCCGCATCTTTGCGGTGGCTGATGTCTTTGACGCCCTCCGCTCGGATCGGCCGTATCGCCCCGGACTCCCGCGCGAGCGCGTGATCGCGATGATTCAGCAGGGAGCAGGCGGCCAGTTCGACCCGAAGGTGGTCGAGGCCTTCCTGAAGGTCATGGCCCAGGAGGAGAGCGCGTCGCCAGGACAGAGGTTGCAGTTCCCTTCGGTCATTCGCGTCTGAAAACACACCCGTTCGGCTCCCCTTCCCCTCTCGGGCCTTCTGCCGGTCCTCAGCCGCGTCGCTCCCGCCTTCTTCGCCCCGGCTGCTGCCGCGTCGGGTGGGCCGACCCCGGGACCCTCGACCGTCCGGCCGGCCATCCCCGGGGGAAGCGGAGGGGATCGTCCTGGGAGTAGGGGAGGCCGGCGCGCAGGGCGTCTTCCGCCTTCTGGAGTTCACGTCCAAGGTAGGCGGCGTGCTCGGCCGTCCCCGCGAGGCGCCGCTCGAGGATGGCCCGGCAGAGGCCGGCCGCATCGGCCCCCAGGAAGCGGCGGGTCAGGGTTCCGTCCCGCCGGTAGTGCTCGCAGCAGATGCGCCTGTCTGGCGTCGGCGCCAGGATGACAAAGTAGCCGGTCGGATCGAGCCCGTGCTCTTGCGGGGCGACGGCGGGAGTCCGGATGGTGAGGCTCCGGGGGAGGCGGCGCCGCTCTTTCCCCCGGCCTCGGGGGATGCTTTGCGCCGCCCGCAGGATCCGGTCCACCCGGCGGGTCGGCCCGAGGTCCGTGAGCCTGACCCGCGCCCGGACGAGAGCGAGCGACCGGCGGTCAAGGTTCCTGAGAGGCGGCACACCTGGCAGGCCGGGAAGGTACCCCGCGGGTGTCAGCCCGGCCTCCCAGATGCGGCGGATTGCCTCCCGGGCCGGCACCCCCCTGGGGTCGCGCCCGCAGAGCAGGAGGTTCCGGATGGCAGGCAGGGCTGCCAGGTTCGCCACCAGCCGCACCAGCCCCCGGGGGAGGGTGAAGACGGGCCCGATGAGCGCGATGGCGGGGCGCGCGGCCAGGGCGAGGCGGGCGGGAAGGTCCCGCTCGGCCAGGGTGCAGAGGGCCACCCAGCCCCGCGGGGCGCCCAGGTGGACCGCCGCCGGCGCGGCGAGCCGGCCCCCCGGAGGAGGCCGCCTCACGCCGGACCTTCTTCCCGCATGGTGAAATTGCCGCCCACTGCGAGCGTCTCGAGAGCCCCTTGTCATTCTAGGGGGCGTATGCTATGAAGGCAACCGGTTGTCCCTCGGCGGGCTCGGGGGACATCAGCCGATGAGCAGCGACCCGGACCGACCTCCAGCGGACCCTCCGCTTTCCGCCCGATCCCCCTCCCCGGGGAGCGGCCCCTCGCGACATCCCTCTCCGGCCGATCGTCTGCAAATTCTGACGGACCGCCCCCCCTGTGTCTGGGCTGCCCTGGCCTGGCAGGGGGGGCCGCGACAGCCTTGCGCCCCCGCCCGGGCGGGCCTCGTTGCTCCACGGCCGCCCGGGTCTGGCTGTCTGGCCGGCCAAAAAAAATCGCGCCGAAGGCCACAATCCTATTGAAGGGGCCCGGGGATTCTGCTACAGACACACACTGAAATAGCGGACGCGTGGCGGACCACCGGATCCACGCCGGGAGGGACTGATGCTCGAGACGCCCACATGCTACGCGCTGGCGGTCGGTGCGGCAGAGGGAGAGACGGAGCTCAACGCCTTCGACCACGCCCTCCTTGAGGCAGGCATCGGGAACGTCAACCTGGTCAAGGTGAGCAGCATCCTGCCGCCCAAGGCGGCCTTCTGCGAAGTGCTCGCGCTGCCGCCGGGAGCCCTGGTCCCAACGGCCTACGCCGCCATCACCGGCTCCACGCGGGGAGAGCGGCTGGCCGCTGCGGTCGGGGTCGGGCTTTCGCGGGATGGCTTCGGCGTCATCATGGAGTTTCACGGCCACTGCGGGAAGGAGGAGGCGGAGCAGCGGGTGGAGGAGATGCTCCACGCCGCCTTCCAGCGGCGGCGGATGATCCTGACCGAGACGCGGATCCGGGCGGTGGAGCACACCGTGGACCGGCTCGGCGCGGCGGTGGCCGCGGTCGTCCTCTGGTATGACGGGGGAGATGGGGGGAGGGCCTGATGGAATTCTGGTTCACCGAGCGCCAGACGCCCAACCTGGGCCTGACCTGCCGGGTGAAGGAGAGCCTCTGGGTGGAGCGGACCCCGTATCAAACGCTCGCCATCCTGGACACCTACCAGTACGGGCGGATGCTGGTCCTGGACGGGGCGGTCCAGACGACCGAGGTGGACGAGCACATCTACCACGAGATGCTGACCCACGTTCCCCTGCTGATCCATCCCCGGCCCCGGCGGGTCCTGGTGGTGGGGGGCGGGGACGGGGGGACCGTCCGGGAGATCCTGAAGCATCCCGAGGTGGAGCAGGTCGAGTTAGTCGAGATTGACGAGCGTGTGATCGCCGCCTCCAGGCGGTTCCTCCCCACCATTTCCTGTGCCCTGGAGGATCCCCGTGCCCGGGTCATCGTCGGGGATGGCGTGGCCCACGTGGCTGCGGCCCAGGGCGCCTACGACGTCATCCTGGTGGACTCCACGGACCCGGTCGGCCCGGCCATCGCCCTCTTCGAGGAACCGTTCTTCGCCAGCCTCCACCGCGCCCTGAAGGGGGATGGCATCTTCGCGGCCCAGACCAAGACCCCCTACCTGGACGGGGCGCTCATCGCCCAGATCCAGCGCTGGGTGGCCCGGCGCTTTCCGGTGGCCTGCCTCTATCTTGCCGCCATTCCCACCTACCCGACGGGGCTCTGGTCCTTCATGCTGGGGAGTAAGCGCCACCCCCACGACCGGCCGGACGAGGTCCGGGCGAAGGCGCTGGAGACACGGTATTACAGCCCGGAGGTCCACCGGGCGGCCTTTGCCCTCCCGCGCACCGTCGAGGAGCTGCTGGAGCGAGCCCGGAGCGCCCTGCCGTGAGCGGCCGCTTCCTAGGCTGCCGCGAGGCAGAGGCGGGCTCCCGGGCGGTTCTCCTCGGTGTCCCCCTCGACGCCACCGGATGCGGGCGGGCGGGGGTGAAGGAGGGCCCGGCGGCGGTCCGCCAGGCCTCCCAGTTCCTCGAGGAGTACAGCCTTGCGCTCCGGGCCGATTTCCGGGACGTGGGGGTGTACGATGGCCTCGACATTCATCTGCCGCTCGGCAACCTGCTGGGCGCGCTCAAGGCGATCGAGGACGAGGCGGGGCGGGTTCTCGAAGCCGGCCTGCCCCTGCTCGCCCTGGGGGGCGAGCACCTGGTGACCCTCGCCCTGGTCCGGGCAGCGCTCGCCCGCTACCCCGACCTCCGGGTCCTCCAACTTGATGCCCACGCCGACCTGGCGGACCAGTACGGGGGGGAGCCGCTGACCCACGCCACGGTGATGCGCCGGGTGGCGGAGCAGGTGGGGCCTGGTCGGCTCATCCAGGCGGGGATCCGGTCAGGGACGGTAGAAGAGGCGGCCTTCGCGGAAGCGAACACGCTTTGGGTTGACCCCAGAACACCCGCCGGCCTGGAGGCCGCCCGCCGCGCCCTCAAGGGCTTTCCGGTCTATCTGACGATTGATATGGACGTTCTCGACCCTGCGTTCGCCCCGGGAGTCTCCTGCCCGGAGCCCGCCGGCTGGACGACAGGAGAAATCCTCGCGGTGCTCGGCGCCCTCGCCGACCTCCAGGTGGTCGCTCTCGACCTCGTGGAGGTCTGCCCGCCCGCTGACGCCGGGGGGGTGACAGCGGTGGCCGCCGCCAGGATCCTGCGGGACGCCGGGATTCTGTTCTTCCACCCCTAGCATCCGCCCTGCCCCCGCCGCACGGGTTCTCGCGCGGAAAACCAGCGCCTCCGCCAGGTTGAACAGGATCGAGCGGTGATGGTGTGCCGAGGGCACTCCTGCGCTCATGCGGGGAGGCGGTCAATCACCTTGGTGGCCAGGGTGAGCACCCAGGCCGCATCCTCGTAGGCCCGCCTGGCGTCGGCCGCCGAATACTCCTCGGTGGGGAGGAAGTCGATGTCGCCGTAAAAGGCCAACTCTCGTTCACGGCGGAGCCGCTTGGAGATCTTGGCGGCGCGGGCGAGGTGCCCGCGCGCCGCTTTGGAGAACTTGGCTTTGTGCTCGAGGAGCAGGCCGCCGACATCGTGAAATTT
>JAHFDC010000259.1 GCA_023249205.1 Candidatus Methylomirabilota bacterium | reverse complement strand
CAACTTGACCCCGAGGGCCTCGATCACGTCAGCACTGCCGCACAGGCTCGAGACGGAGCGGTTCCCGTGCTTGGCCACCGGGATCCCGGCCCCGGCCACCACGAAGGCCGTGGCCGTAGAAACGTTGAAGGTCCCGGAGGCATCCCCGCCGGTGCCGCAGGTGTCCACCAGCATCTCCCGTCCGGTTCCGGAGAGGGAAGCGGCCACCCGGTGCCTGGTCGGGACCGGGGTCACCTTCTCCCGCATCACCTTCGCGAAGCCGGTCAGTTCGGCGACCGTCTCTCCCTTCATGCGCAGGCCCGTGAGGAAGGCGGCGATCTGGGCGTCGGTCGCCTGCCCCGACATGATCTGCTCCATGACGGCGTAGGCCTCCGCCGCCGTCAGATGCCGCCCCTCCACCACCGTCCGGATGGCATCCTGGATCATGGCTGCTCCCGACCGGACTCCTCCCGTTCCCTCACTATATGCTGAGGAAGTTCCGCAGCAGATCCTTCCCGGGCTTCGTCAGGATGGACTCCGGGTGAAACTGGACCCCCTCCAGGGGGAGCGTTCGGTGCCGGAGGCCCATGATCTCCCCCTCCGGAGTCTCGGCCGAGATCTCGAGGCAGGAAGGGAGGCTGGCCCGCTCCACGAGCAGGCTGTGGTAGCGGGTCGCCTCGAAGGGGGACGGGAGGCCGGCGAAGATCGTCCGCCCGTCGTGGTGGATGGGGGAGGTCTTGCCATGCATGAGCCTCTCCGCCCCGACGATCTGCCCCCCCATCGCCTGGCCGAGGCACTGATGCCCCAGGCAGACCCCCAGGATCGGCAGCCGGCCGGCGAAGGTCTGGATCAGGGCACAGGAGACCCCCGCCTCATTCGGGGTGCGGGGCCCGGGGGAGATCACCACCCGATCCGGTTTCAGCTCCGCCACGCCCTGGACCGTGATCCGGTCGTTCCGGACCACCCGGACCTCCGCCCCGAGGTGCCCCAGGTACTGGACCAGGTTGTACGTGAAGGAATCGTAGTTATCAATGACGAGGACCATACCTCACCAGCCGAAAGCAGCCTCCTCCACGGACTCGGTCTCGAGTGGGAGGGTGAAGGAGAAGGTGCTGCCCTGCCCGACGGCGCTCTGGACCCAGATCCGCCCCCCCTGTGCCTCCACGGCGAGCTTGCAGAAGGTGAGCCCCAGGCCCTTGTTCAGCCGGGGGCCGGCCGGGCCCGGCTCCACCTGCCCAAACTTCTCGAAGATCTTCTCGTGGTAGGCCTCCGGGATGCCCTCCCCCTCGTCCGCGACATCCACCTGGACTGCCTTCCCTTCCCCCGCCAGGGCCGCCCGGACCCGGATCCCGGTCCGCGGGGGAGAGTGCCTGAGGGAGTTGCTCAGGAGATTGGCCAGGACCCGTCGCGTCAGGTCCGCGTCGGCCCGCGCCGGGGGGAGACCCGCCGGGACCTCGGCCTGGAGCGCGACCTCCTCCTCCTCCGCCTGCACCTGGAACTCCTCCACCACCGAGGCCACCAGGTCGGCCACGACCAGGAGCTCCGTGCTGACCCGGAGCTTGCCCTCTTCCATGCTGCTGATGTCCAGGAGGTTGGCGATCAGAGCCATGAGGTTCCGGCAGCTCCGCTTGGCGTCCGTGACGTGCCGGAGCCGCTTGGCCGATTCGGTCTCCACGGGCGCGCTCAGCATGTCCAGGTTCAGGAAGATGCTGGTGAGGGGGGCTTTGAGATCGTGGACCACGAGTTGAGTCAGGTCGTCCTTGACCTGCTCCAGGCGTTGCAGGTCCTGGAGCTGCTGGCTCACCCGCCGGTAGAGTTTGGCGTTCTCGATCGCCATCGCCGCCTGGCCGGCGATGGCCTCCAGGAGGCGCTGGTCCTCCTGGTCGTAGAGCCGGGGCCCTCGCCTGTTCATCACCTCGATGACCCCGACGGTCGTACCTTTCATCCGAATCGGGACGCAGAGGATGGATCGGGTGACGAAGCCCGTGCTGGCATCCACCCGGCCCAGGAACCGGGGGTCCTGGGTCACGTCCGGGATCGAGAGGGGCTCCCCATGCTCCGCCACCCAGCCGGCGATCCCCTGCCCCCGCTTGAGGCGGAACTGCTTGACCTCCTGGCCCCGCTCGCCGAGGGCCACCTCGAAGACCAGGTCCCCCGTGCCCTCCTCCACCAGGAGCAGGGAGGAGGCCTCGGAGTACAGCGCGTCCTTGGCCGCGGCCATGAGGGCGTTCAGGATCGCCTGAAGATCCAGCGTGGAGCTGATCGTCTCCCCGACCTGCTTCAGGACCACCAGCCCGTGGATCTTCTCGGACAGCTCCAGCATCAGGCCCTTATTGCGGAGGTCCAGCCGGCGGCGCTCCGCCGCGCGCCGGACGGCGCTGATGATGTACTCGGGGATGATGGGCTTCTGGATGAAGTCGTAGGCCCCCCGCTTGAGGGCCTCGATGGCGGCATCCAGGGAGGCGTGGGCCGTCACGATGATGACCGGGAGGTCCGGGTCCAGCCCTTTGATCAGGGGGAGCATGTCCAGCCCCGACCCTTCCGGGAGGACGAGATCGAGCAGGAGGACATCCACGCTGTTCGCACGGATCCGGTCGTACACGTCCCGCCCGTCGGGGAGGCCCGCCACCTG
>JAHFDC010000258.1 GCA_023249205.1 Candidatus Methylomirabilota bacterium | reverse complement strand
TTCTTGCCCTGGGCGGCCGCCGCGTCTGCGAGAAGTCGGTGCGCGGCCACATTGCCGGGACTCAATCTGAGGGCGGCCGTGAGTTCTCTCTCCGCCTCAAGAGGCTGACCCTTCTGGAGGAGGGCCCGGCCGAGGACGACCAGCGCGGCGGCATATGTGGGGTGATCCCGAAGCCCGGACCGACAGGTCTGAATGGCCTCCTCAAGCCGACCGGCCTTGCGGAGGGCATCTGCCAGCTGGGCGAAGATGCGGGAGTGCGGCTCCCTCGTGAACTGGGCCTCGTACCTGGCGATCTCGGCTGAAAGATCCCGCTGATCGGGCATGCCGCTCACTCCGCGGATTGGCCAACGACGAGCGCCAGAGCCTCGCGGAGGGCATTTCGGTCCAGGACCCGCGTGACGGTAACAGCGCCAATATCTTTTGTCAAGACGAAATAGTTAATATCATGCTTTACCTTTTTATCGTAACTCATTGAGCTGTCTATATCTTCAATGCAAAGACTAGCCCGGGTTGGGAGGCCGAGGTGTCCGAGGAGACGGCCAAGACGCTCCGGGAGGGCCGGAGAGCACAGACCGAGACGGACGGAAAGGTGCGCGGCAACGAGCATTCCCAGGCCCACCGCCTCCCCATGCAGGTAGCGGCCATAGCCGGTCGCCGCCTCGATGGCATGGCCCACCGTATGGCCGAAATTGAGAACGGCCCGCTCCCCGCGTTCCTTCTCATCCGCCTCCACAACGCGCGCCTTGATCCGGCAGGAGGCAGCCACCGCTTCAGCGAGGACCTCCTCGTCCACGGCGAGGAGCGGCTCCACGTGACCCTCAAGCCAGGCGAAAAGCTCCGCATCGGCGATCACCCCGTATTTGACGACCTCGGCGAGCCCGGCCCGCACCTGGCGGAGCGGGAGGCTGCGGAGACAGGCCACATCGACGAGGACCAGCCGGGGCTGCTGGAACGCTCCCACCAGGTTCTTGCCGCGGGGCAGGTTGACCCCGACCTTCCCCCCGATGCTGCTATCCACCTGCGCCAGGAGTGTGGTGGGCACCTGCACGCACGCGATGCCCCGAAGGAAGGTGGCCGCTGCGTAGCCGGCCAGGTCCCCCACGACCCCTCCCCCCAGGGCCAGGATCGCTCCATCACGGTCCAGGCGAGCCTCCAGGAACGCCTCATAGAGGCGAGCCGCCTCCTCCAGGTTCTTGGAGACTTCCCCGGCCGGCACCGTGATCCGGGTCGCCTCATACCCCTCCGCCCGGAGGGCAGCCTCCAGGCGGGCGCCATAGAGCGGGCCGATGTTCCCGTCCGTCACGATGGCGACCCGCCCCATCGGGCCGAGCGCCCGCAGGCGCGCTCCGGCTTCTTCCATGAGGCCGCTGCCGATCAGGACATCATAGGACCGCTCGCCCAGGGCGACCCGGACGGTCCGCCGGGCGAGAGGCTCCCGGGGCGCCAGGAGGCGGCGGAGGATCTCCGCAACCTCGTCGGGAGTCCGGTCGGAAGTATCCAGGAGGTGGTGGGCCTCGGCATAGGCGGGGAGACGAACGTGAAGCAGCATCCGGAGCCGTTCCAAGGGGTCCGGCCCCTGAAGGAGGGGGCGGTCGGGGGTCGCCCTCACCCGGTCACAGAGGGTTTCGGGGTCGGCCAGGAGGCAGACCACCGTGCTGCTCGCCGTGAGGCGCGCCCGGTTCTCAGGGTCCACGAAGGCACCGCCCCCCGTCGCGATGACCCCCGGCGCCTCCGCGAGGAGCCGGGTAATGATCTGCCGCTCGAGCGCCCGGAAGTACGCCTCCCCCTCGCTCGCAAAGAGGTCGGTGATGCGCCTGCCCGCTTCGGCCTCGAGAAGGGAATCGGCATCGTGGAAGGGGAGATCGAGGGAGCGGGCGAGGCGCTCCCCCACCGCCGTCTTCCCGCTCCCCATCATGCCGGTGAGCACGATGTGCCGGCCGCTCACAATTCCCGGACCTGCTTCAGGTACGCCTCGAAGTTGCGCCGCATCTCCGGGAGACTGTCCCCCCCGCACTTCTCCCGGAGCGCCCGGGCCACCTCGAAGGCCACCACGGCCTCCCCCACCACCCCCGCGGCCGGCACGGCGCAGACGTCGGAGCGCTCCACGCTGGCCAGGAACGGCTCCTTGGTCACGAGGTCCACGGAAGCCAGGGGAGCATACTGGGTAGAGAGGGGCTTCATGGCCGCCCGCAGCACGAGCGGTTCCCCGTTGGTCACCCCCCCCTCGAGGCCGCCGGCCCGGTTCGTGCGGCGCGTGAAGCGCTCCCCTTCGCGGAAGATCTCGTCGTGGGCCTCCGACCCGAACCGGCGGGCCACGTCGAACCCTTCCCCGATCTCCACCGCCTTGATCGCCTGGATGCTCATGAGGGCCTGCGCGAGGCGGCCATCGAGGCGCAGATCCCACTGGGCGAAGGAGCCGAGACCCGGCGGCACCCCCTCCGCGCGCACCTCGAAGAGGCCGCCCAGCGTCGTCCGCCGCTTCCTGGCCTCATCAATCTTTTCCACCATACGCTCCGCCGCCGCCGGATCCACGCACCGGACTGGGGAGGCCTCGGCCACCCCCCGCAGGTCGGCGGACGGCAGGGCCGGGACTTCTGCTCGAATCCCCCCGATCT
>JAHFDC010000067.1 GCA_023249205.1 Candidatus Methylomirabilota bacterium | reverse complement strand
AGGTCAGCCGGGGCCTGCTCCGCCCCCGCCCCCTCGGTGAAGAGGGGGGCGGCGGCCGCTCCCGTGGCCAACACGGCCACCGTCAGGAGAGCAGCCAGTCCGGTAGCGATCCCCGTGCGCATCGCGCGATCGTCCCTTCTCGGTCAGAGATCACCCGCAAGATGAGAAATCAGCATACCACAGGGGACGCGTCGCTACAAGGGCCGGGGAGCGGACCAGGCGCGCAGCAGCGCGCGGGAGTTGCGGCCGGTGGCACGGAAGGTGAGCTCCCGCTCCCGCGGGCCCGCGATAGCCAGGGCCACTTCCACCCGGTCGCGCGGCAGGAGAGGTCCGGCCCGGTCCGCCCACTCCAGGACCGTCACGGCCGGTCCGTCGCACACCTCTTCCCAGCCGAGCGCCGCCCACTCCCCGGCCGAGCGCAGCCGGTAGAGGTCCCAGTGGAAGAGCGGGAGACGGCCCGCGTACTCGTGCAGGAGGGTGAAGGTGGGGCTCCGGACCGCCTGCCCCCGCCCGACGCGGAGGCCCCGCGCCAGCCCCTGGACGAAAACCGTCTTCCCCGACCCGAGGGAGCCCCTCAAGCAGATCACGGTTCCGGGCGTCGCCAGGCGACCCAGCGCAGCGGCCGCGGCGCGGGTCTGCGCAGGGGAGCGGGAGCGGAGCGAGAAACGCGGTCCCTTTACCGCCGCGGCCGCCTTCGCAGCGGCGATCGTCATGGCGTCATCAACGCGCGTGCAGTGGGCCCGCTGCCTTCACGCGGCGGATGGCCTCGGGCAGGCGGTCCAGGATTTCGCCTGCGAGCATCGCCTCGCCCGTGACGGCCTCCGCGGCCAGGTCCCCCGCCAGGCCGTGCAGGTACACGCCGGCGCGCACCTTCACGTCCAGGTCCCCGCCCTGGGCGATCAGGCCGGCCAGGACCCCGGTCAGCACATCCCCGGAGCCCGCGGTCGCCATGCCGGGGTTGCCGGTCGGGTTGATGGCCACCTGCCCCTTGGGGCTGGCGATCACCGTCCGCGCCCCCTTCAGGACGAGGGTGAGGTTGTAGGTCTGCGCCACCTTCTGGGCGATGGGGATCCGCTGGTCCTGCACCTCCTGCGTGGCCACCGTGAGGAGGCGCGACAACTCGCCGGGGTGGGGGGTGAGAACGAGGGGCGCGGTGATCTTCCCCAGCGCCTCCAGGTGATGCCCGAGGGCGTTGATCCCGTCGGCATCCACGACCAGCGGGAGCCGGGCACCGGCCATGAGGTCCCAGACGAGGGCAGCGGTGCTGGGATGGGTGGAGAGGCCGGGCCCGAGCGCCACGACGGCCTTCCCCTCCAGGAGGGGGAGGAGCCGCTCCAGCGCGGCGCTGGAGAGCGTCCGCTCCTCAGTCTCCGGAAGGGGAACCGTCATGACTTCGGTGAGTTTGGCCTCCATGATGTCATTCAGACTCTCGGGGAGCGCGAGGGTCACCAGCCCGGCCCCGACCCGGAGCGCCGCCAGGCTGCAGAGCGCCGCCGCGCCGGTCTTCCCGACCGAGCCGGCCACCACCAGGACGTGGCCGAAGGTCCCCTTGTGCGCATCCGGGTCGCGCGGGGGGAGGGCTGCCGCCACATCGGCCGCCTCCAGGACCTCCACCGCAATCGCCGGGTCCCGGAGGAGGGGGGCCGGCATCCCGATGTCGGCCACCACCACCTCCCCCGCTGCCACGGCGGCCGGGTAGAGGATGAGGCTCCGCTTCGCGAGGCCGAAGGTCACGGTCAGCGTGGCCCGGACACAGGGACCCCGCAGGAGCCCATCGTCCGAGCCGAGGCCGGAGGGCAGATCCAGGGCCACCACCGGCCGGCCGGCCTCGTTCATGGCCGCGATGAGGCCGGCCGTGACCCCCTTCGCCGCGCCGGTGAGCCCGGTGCCCAGGAGGGCGTCCAGGACCAGATCGCTTCCGGCCATCGCGTCCCGAGCGCCCGCCAGCTGCTCCGCCGTCTCCACGGGGAGGATCGGCAGGCCCGTCTTCTCGAGGATCTGGAGGTTGATCCTCGGGTCGCCGGCGATCTCGGCCCGCTTCGCGCACAGGAGGACCCGCACCGTCGCCTCCCGGTTGTGCAGGTGCCGCGCCGCCACGAAGCCGTCCCCCGCGTTGTTCCCCTTCCCGCAGCAGACGACGATGCGCTTCCCCCGGACCGGCCCGAACCGCCGCACGACCTCGACCGCCACCGCCGCGCCGGCGTTCTCCATGAGCAGCAGCGAGGGGACGCCGTACTCCGCCGTGGCCCGGCGGTCCAGCTCCCGCATCTCCTTCGCCGTGACGACCTTCATCCGCCCCTCAATCCGTCGCGACAACGAAGGCCATAGCGTACTCCCCCTCGTGCGCCAGCGAGAGGTGGGTCTGCCGCACGCCGAGGGCCGCTGCGCGGGCCGCTGCGGCCCCGGCCAGGAGGAGGCGGGGGACCTCCGCCCCTCCCCCCGCGACCTCTACTTCCCGCCAGCGGATCCCGCCCCCCCAGCCGATCCGCAGGGCCTTGAGGCAGGCCTCCTTGGCGGCGAATCGCGCGGCGAGGTGGGGAGCGGGATCCGCCCGGCGGCGGCACTCCACCACCTCCGCCTCCGTGAAGAGACGCGTCAGCAGGCGGCCCCGCCGACCCACCGCCCGGCGCAGGCGGGGCACCGAGACCAGGTCGGTCCCGACCCCGATGATCACGAGCGCGGCTCCGGCAGGATGACCTCGCCGGTCCCCGGGTCCACCTCCCAGGTCAGCCCCGGCAGGCGGGGGCCGAAGAGGTTCGCCACCTCCAGCCGCACGAAGCGGGTCGTGGGGGAGAGGCCAGCCCGGGGGAAGGCCACGAGGAAGACGGCCCCGGCGACCCCCTTCGCGCCTTCCCCGTGGGTGAGGGCCACCGCCTCATCCTGGAGTGCCTCGGGCAGGATCCCCCGGACCCGGGCCCCGGTGTCATCCACCAGAGTCAGGCTTCCGGCCGGATCGGCCAGGAAGGCCTCCCGCAGGCCGCCCCGCGCCACCCCCACCCGGACCTCCAGGTACAGGGAGGTCCTGTGGTCGAAGCGCGCGGGCCAGTCCGCCCCCTTCCCGAGCGCCGTCGCCTGCAGCGCCACGAGCGCCGGCGTCTCGAGCGTCGCCTGCACCTGCGCTTCCCCGACCTCCACGCTCCGGGTGAGGGCGTACCAGAGCTCGAGCCCGCGCTCGACGGGGGAGGCGACGGGGGCGGCACCGGGCGAGGCCGGGAAGAGGCCAAACGGCGGCCGGGTGCCCGGACCCCCCGGCGCGGGCGCGGCCACGACTCCCGACGGTGCCCCTCCCCTACGCTCCGAATCCCACCAGAGGACCGCGCCCCCGGCCCCGGCCGCGAGGAGGACCGCTACCGTGAGCAGCCGTTGCCGCCGCCGGGCGGTGGCCGCTCGCCGGCGCGCCTCCTCCTCCTCCCGGCGGCGGACCTCGGACGGGGGGAGCCACTCCAGGTACTTGATCTCGGGCATGAGTGCCTCAGAAGCGCGCGAGCGCCACGTGGCGGCTCATCAGGTACCGGGCCAGGTCGTCATCCACGGGGACCCGGGTCAGCAGGATGCGGAGGCCATCACCGGGGGCGGTTCTCGGCATCCGGAGGACAAAGCCGGGCACCAGCACTTTGAGGTTGCTCCTGGCGGGCTCGAGGCCCTGCCAGAAGGACTCCTCCTCGTAGGGGACGCCGAGGCCGTCGAGCAGCCGGCGGATCGTCTCCTCCGGCCCGGTCTCCTGAAAGGTGACGACCCGGTAGCCGGCCTGGTGGAGACGGGAAAGGACGCGCTCGGGCAGCCCCGCCAGATCCAGGGCGATCCCTCCAGGGGGGCGCCGGAGGAGCCGGCTCACGGTGGCTTCCACCCGGACGCCTGCCGCCGGATCCTCGAACACGGTGAGCCGGACCGACCGCTCCGGCACCTCCCCCAGCAGCTCCAGGAGAGAGTCCACCAGCCGCTCCCGGCTGGAGGCGTCGAGCGTCCGGGGTGGCGGGACGGCTGCCACAGGCGCGGGCGGGGGGGGGACCTCGCCGCCCCCCACGAACAGGTCGCTCACCCAGATGCCGCGCCGGTACGCATAGGTCTTAATCGGCTCCGGGATGAGCATGCGGGGGTCCCGGACCAGGTTTACCACGTTCACCTGCCCCGTGAGAAGACTCTCGTCCCGCTGCAGGATCACCCAGTCCCCCCGAAGCGTCACCCGCGCCCGGTCGCCGATCTCCACGATCGCATCCCGCTGGACGGAGTAGTAGCGGCTCCGAGCCAGAACAGCTTGGATCGCTTCGGCCAGCCCCCCCTCCTCCCCGAGGGAGACCACCCCCACCTCCGGATGCCGCTCCTCCAGGAGCCGGCCCACGTCGGGGGGAAGGGCCGCGGAAACATCGAGGAGAAGGCGCCGCTCGGGCGCCAGGTTCAGCAGAGGAATCGCCGCCAGGTTGATCCGGATCTGGGTGTCGGCGCCGAGGGAGAGGTCTAGGTGGCCGGAGGCGAGGTACGGTTCCTGAAGGGCCGCAAAGAGGGACCGGAGGGAACCCCCGAGCGCTGCCAACTTCCCTTCCCGATCCGGCGGCTCCATGGAGGGGAGGGCGCCGGGCTTCCCCATCACAAAGAAGAGGCGGACGGGCTGGGAGGGGGCGGCCGGCGGGGGTGGGGTGGCGGCGCCGAGCGCGGGAGGTGGGGGCGGGGCAAGGACCGGGCGGGCGGCAGCGGCCATCTCCCGAGCCCTGCGGACCGCCAGGCTGACCCGAAGGAGGGAGATCCGCCGGGGCATCCGCTCGGGGGGAGGGGGGAGGCGCAGGACCGTCCCGGCGGGGATCCGCCGGATGTTCGTCACGCCCGGATTCAGCCGCTGGAAGGCATCCAGGAACGGGAGAGCCTCTGCCGGACCGAGGCGAACCCCGGCCCGCTCCAGGACCGCCCAGAGGGACGCGGGGGCTGCGAGGCTGACCTCGCGCGGAGCCGACACCGCTCCCGCGCAGAGCAGCCCCAGGAGCGCCAGCAGGAGCCAGCGCCCGATCCCCCCTCGCCCGCTTCCGGCCACGTCGTCACCCCCGCGCGCCGCGGATCCGCGTGAGCATCTCCCGCACGGCCCGCTCCATGCCCACCAGGGCAGCGCGCGCCACAATGCTATGGCCGATGTTCAGTTCCTCCACCTCCGGGATGGCCGCCACCGGCTCTACGTTGACGTAGTTCAGCCCGTGGCCGGCCGCGACGCGTATCCCGGCCTCCGCCGCAAAGCGGGCGGCCCGGATCAAGGAGGCCAACGCCTCCCGGACCGCCTCCCCCCTTGCCTCGGCGTAGGAGCCCGTGTGCAATTCCACAAGCGCGGCCCCCACCGTCTTTGCGGCCCCCACCTGCTCTTCCTCCGGTGCGATGAAGAGGCTCACGGGGAGGTCCGACCTCTGGAGTTCGCTCACCACGCCCGTGAGGCGCGTCCGCTGCCCTGCGACATCGAGCCCCCCCTCGGTCGTGCGCTCCTGCCGCCGCTCCGGGACCAGGGTCACCAGATCCGGGCGGATGGCGGTGGCGATCCGGACCATCTCCTCGGTGGCCGCCATCTCGAGATTCAGGCGCGTGCCGACGGTCTCCCGCAGCAGACGGAGGTCCCGATCCTGGATGTGCCGCCGGTCCTCCCGGAGGTGGACGATGATCCCCTCGGCCCCCGCCAGCTCCGCCAGGGCAGCGGCGGCCACCGGGTCCGGCTCGCGCCCCTCCCGGGCCTGCCGGATGGTGGCGATGTGGTCCACATTGACGGCCAGGCGCGGCGGACGCCGCGCCCCCGGACGCTCCACGGTTCCCTCGAACTCCTCCCCCCCGCGCCCCGTCGCCTGCGTCCCGCCG
>JAHFDC010000257.1 GCA_023249205.1 Candidatus Methylomirabilota bacterium | reverse complement strand
ACTGCAGGACTTCCCGACTCCCCGACTGCAGGACTTCCCGACTCCCCGACTGCAGGACTTCCCGACTCCCCGACTGCAGGACTTCCCGACTTCCTGACTGCAGGACTTCCCGACTTCCTGACTCCAGGACTTCATTGACTTCCGGCCCCGTCTCCCAGCTCCCTCACCCTCACATTCCGGTAGCGGACGATGCTCTTGTCGTCGTGGTTCTGGATGCCGATGTGGCCCGACAGGTTCCGGCTCCCGACGTAGTCGTTCACGAGGACGCCGTTCAGGCGGACCGTGTAGCGGTGGCCGACGCAGGCGATCTCGTACTCATTCCATTCGCCGGCGGGCTTGAGGGGGACGGATGTCGCGGCCTGGAAGTCGTAGACGGCGCCGGTGGCGTTTTTCGAGGGCTGATCCCCGGCGATCTGGATCTCGTAGCCGTTGTGGACGGCGTGCCACGGGTCGCCCTTCGGGTCGGGGAACCTGACGTAAACGCCCGAGTTGGAGGTGATCCGCTCCTGCTGGAATTCGATCTTCAGAATGAAATTCCGGTACGACTTCGCCCCGTACCACCAGAGTCCCATCCCGCCGTGCGGCGTCGCGACCCCGTCCTTCACGGTGTATCCGCCGGGGCCGGCCTGGATCCAGCCGCTCTCGAAGGGGATCACGGTGAAGGACGCGCTTGCGGCCCGATCCGGGGAATCTGAACAGCCGGCAACGGCCGCCGCGAGGAAGGAGGCGGCGGCGGAGAGGAGACGCATGGTGGACCTCCGGGTTGGAATGGGGGTGCGGATGAATATATGACGGGGAGGGGGTCGGGAAAATCAAAACATCGTAGGGGCATGCCATGGTGTTCAGTTTCATGACATCCTTTACAGGTTGTTTCAAGACATCCTTTACACCTGGGCATAGGCTGGAGGTCCCAAAGGAGGGACCAAGCTATGCCCTGGAAAAAGATGGATGTCATGGAACAACGGCTGAGTTTTCTGGTGAGAGCCGCTCAGCGGCTTGAGCGGATGAGCGGACTGTGCCGAGAATTCGGCATCAGCCGGCAGACGGGTCACACGTGGTTGAGGAGATATCGAGAGGCCGGACGGTTGTCGTGCGTGGAGGAGATGTCCCGCCGGCCGCACCACAGTCCGGACCGGATTGCTCCTGAACTGGAAGCGCAGGTGGTGGGACTGCGCGTGAAGTACGGCTGGGGCGCCCGGAAGCTGCAGGTGCTGCTGGGGCAGAAAGGGACCCGGCTCAGCGAAGCCACGATCAACCGGGTGATCCGGCGAAACGGGTTGTTGCGGAAAGAGGACTCGCACCTCCCGGCCGTGAAGCGGTTTGAACGGGAGCACCCCAACGAGCTGTGGCAGATGGATTTCAAAGGGCCGATGGAGGGGCCGGCGGGGAAGTGCCTGCCGTTGAGCATCCTGGACGACCACAGCCGGTACGCAGTGGGGCTCTACCCGCTGGTGGGGACGAAGGCGGAGCCGGTCTGGGCGTGCTTGGAGAGGACGTTTGAGCGGTACGGGGTGCCCGAGGCGATGCTGATGGACCACGGGGTGCCGTGGTGGGGCACGTCGAACGGACACGGGTTGACCGTGGTGTCGGTACGGCTGATCCGGCAGGGGGTCGACCTGATCTACGGCCGGATCCGGCATCCGCAGACGCAGGGGAAGGTGGAACGGTTTAATCGGACGGTAAAAGACGCAATCCGCCACCGCGGGAAACCGGAGAACTGGGGTTTAGCACTGGAGGAGATCCGGCACGAATACAATCACGTCCGACCGCACGAGGCGCTGGGGATGGAGGTACCGGCCCGGAGATATCGGCCCAGCCCGCGGGGGTACTGTCCGAAGCCTCCGGAGTGGGAGTATACGTCCGGATCGCTGATGAAGCGGCTCAATACCCAGGGGTGCTTGGACTACGACCGGAGGCGCTACTTCGTCTGTGAATCGTTGGCGGGTGAGTGGGTACGATTGGCGCCCGTGGAAGGGCGCGTCATCGTGCAATACCGGCAGATGTTTATCCGGGAGATCGATCTGGAGCGGGGCGAAACCTACCCGTTTGTGCAGCCCGCCTCATCTCCCATGAGAGGGTCAAAGGAAGGAGATGAGGCGGGCTGCACAGGGGGGGTGTAAAGGATGTCCTGACACACTGTGTAAGGGATGTCTTGATACTGGACATCGCAGACTCGCCCCTACGCTGTGCGGGGAGAAGCGGAGACCTTGAACGCCTGCCGATTGAGAATTGCCACGAGAAGCGTCCGGTCGCGTATTCACCACGCCGTCCAGCCGCCGTCGACGACGAGGTTGTGGCCGGTGACATAACTGCTCGCGTCCGAGGCGAGGAAGACGACGGCGCCTTTCAATTCCTCCGGACGGCCGAGCCGCCCCAGGGGGGATTTCTTCGCCAGCCGCGCCGCCAGCTTCGACGGGGCTGACGGGGAGGGGAACGGGCCGGGGCTCAGGGCGTTGACGCGCACCCGGTCCTTCGCCCAGGTGACCGCCAGATTCCGGGCAAGCTGGAGGATTCCACCCTTGAGGGCGTGGTACGCCGCCGGACTGGCGGGCCCGACCCCCTCGTAGACGTCCGGGTACGAGCCCACCAGACCGTACATCGACCCCAGCAGGATCACGCTCGCCGGCG
>JAHFDC010000256.1 GCA_023249205.1 Candidatus Methylomirabilota bacterium | reverse complement strand
TCCTCGTTCGCGCCCATCCGGAGGACCGGGGGTTGCAGCAGGAAGCCGCCGAGTTCTTCCTGCGGGCCCGCCGGTTCGACCGGGTCCTCTGGATCGCCCGGCGGATCCTCCTCACCGCCTACCGCCAGAACCCGGCCTCCCTCCCGCTCCCGGCCTTCTGGGAGTTGCTCTACCCCCTGGCCTATTGGGACGCGGTCCAGGAACTGGCCGCGGCTCGCGGCCTCGACCCCTACCTGGTGGCCGCCGTCATGCGGGAGGAGAGCGCCTTCGGTCCCGCGACGATCTCCAGGGCCGGGGCGCGGGGCCTGATGCAACTGATGCCCGCCACCGCCCGGCGGGTCGCCCGGGCGCTCGCCCTTCCTGCGCCGGTGCCCGAGGGGCTGCACGCACCCGCCCTGAACCTCACGCTGGGCACCGCCTACCTGGCGCAGGTTCTGGAGGAGTTCGGCGGGAACCTTCCCGCCGCGCTGGCCGCCTACAACGCCGGCCCCCCGGCCGTCCGGCGCTGGCTCCAGGAGATTCCGACCGCCGACCCGGATCGCTTCATCGAGGCCATCCCCTACGCGGAGACCCGGGAGTACGTGAAGCGGGTCCTGGCCAGTCACCGCAGGTATCAATCCCTGTACGCCGCCCCGCCCGCGCCGGCCGTCGAGGAACCGGGGTCCCCCGCCCCGAAGCAGTGACGGGCCACGGCACGCACCCCGCGCACGGGAGACGCCCACCGGGGCACCCGCGCCCGGTGAGAGGAGGGTGGCGCTCCCCTCGCCCGCTGCCGTATAATGCAGGGGCGGACCGTCCCCGTCCCCTGGAGGGGTTGCATGCGGAAGGCCCTGACCATTGCCGGCTCGGACTCGGGGGGCGGCGCCGGCATCCAGGCCGACCTGAAAACGTTCACCGCCTTCAAGGTCTATGGGATGTCGGCGCTGACCGCCATCACCGCCCAGAACACGCTCGGGGTGCAGGGCGTCCACGTGCTACCTCCGGACTTCGTGACTGCGCAGATCCGGTCGGTCCTGGGGGACATCGGCGCGGACGCGGCCAAGACCGGAATGCTGGCGACGGCGCCCATCGTGGAAGCGGTGGCCCGGGAGGCGCGCGCCTTCAACTTGCGGGCGCTCGTTGTGGACCCGGTGATGGTGGCGGCCAGCGGGGATCCCCTCCTGGAGCCCGACGCGGTCGAGGCGGTGAAGACCCTCCTCCTCCCTCTCGCCCTGGTGGTGACCCCCAACCTGGATGAGGCCGCCATCCTGGCGGGAGAGAAGATCCGGGACCTGAACGGGATGAAGGAGGCGGCGCGGACTATCCACGCGTTGGGCCCCGGGCATGTTCTGGTCAAAGGGGGACACTTGCCGGGGCCGCGGGTCTTCGATGTCCTCTACGACGGGCGAGAGTTCACCGTCCGGGAGGCGGCCCGCATCGAGACCACGAACAGCCACGGGACCGGGTGCACCCTCTCGGCGGGCATCGCTGCCGGGCTGGCCCGCGGGCAGGCCGTCGCGACCGCCGTGGCCGCCGCACAGGCCTACGTGGCCGAGGGCCTCCGGGCGGCTGTCACCCTCGGCAAGGGGCGGGGGCCGCTCAACCATCTGGTCGCCCCGAAGGGGATCTAGAGCGGCGCTCGGCGGACGGCCGGGGCTCAGGAGCGGGCATGCTGGCGGGCAAGCGGATCCTGCTGGGGGTCACGGGGAGCATCGCCGCCTACAAGGCGGTGGAACTCCTGCGGGAACTGACGCGCCGAGGCGCCGAGGTCACTTGCGCCATGACCGAGAGCGCCACCCGCTTCGTGGCCCCGCTCACCTTCCAAACCCTCTCCGGCCGGCCCGTGCTGAGCGACCTGTACGCGCAGGACTACGAGGGACAGATCGCGCACATCGCCGCTGCCGGCGGGGCTGATCTCTTCCTGGTTGCCCCGGCGACCGCCCATACCCTGGCCAAGTTTGCCAACGGTCTCGCCGACGATTTCCTGACCAACCTTTTCCTGGCGGCGACGTGCCCGGTCCTCCTCGCCCCGGCCATGGATGCCGGGATGTGGCAGCACCCAGCCACGCAGGCCAACGTGGGGTTGCTCCGGCAGCGGGGCGCGCAGTTCGTCGGGCCGGCCAGCGGGGAATTGGCCTCGGGCCTCACGGGTCCGGGGCGCCTCGCCGAGCCGGCCGAGATCGTGGGGGCGGTCGAGGCGATCCTTCGCGGCGCCCGCGACCTGGCCGGCCGGGCCCTGCTGATCACCGCGGGGCCGACCTACGAGCCGCTGGACCCGGTCCGCTTCGTGGGGAACCGCTCCTCGGGACGGATGGGGTTCGCCCTGGCCGAGGCGGCGGCGGCCCGGGGGGCACGCGTCCTCCTCGTGACCGGACCGACGCACCTCGCTTCCCCCGCGGGGGTGGAGTGCGTCCGGGTCGAGAGCACCCAGGAGATGTACGAGGCGGTCCTGGCGCGGGCGCAGGGCACGGACGCGGTCATCAAGGCGGCCGCCCCCGCCGATTACCGGGCGGCCAAGGTGGCCCCGGCCAAGATCAAGAAAGGGCGGGAGGTTCTAACGGTCGAGTTGATCCCGACCCCGGATATCCTGGCCGAACTGGCGCGCCGCAAGAGCGGCACCGTGCTCGTCGGCTTCGCCGCGGAGACGGA
>JAHFDC010000255.1 GCA_023249205.1 Candidatus Methylomirabilota bacterium | reverse complement strand
GAGACCGCCCGTGCCTACCATTGCGATGGAATCCCACCGGACGCCGGTGGTGCGGGTGTAGGGCATCGCGGGGTGGAGGATCCTGTGGTGCCCTATTTGTGTCTTGACCAGGGTGAGGGAGCGTGAGGCGCAGCACTGAGGCCGTGCTCGTCCTGCCGGACGGCACCGAGCGCCCGGCCCCGGCCGGGGCATCCGCCCGCGACCTGTTGCGCGCGGCGGACCTCCCCCGCCCGGAGCGGGTGCTGGCCGTCAAGGTGGACGGGGTCCTCCGGGACCTGGCGGCACCTGTCCCGTCGGGGGCCCGCGTCGAGCCGGTCACGCCGGAGCACCCGGAGGCGCTGCCGCTCCTGCGGCATTCCGCGGCGCACCTGATGGCGGCGGCGGCCCTGGAGCTCTTCCCCGGGACCCAGTTTGCCATCGGGCCGGCCATTGCCGACGGGTTCTACTACGACATCCAGCCGCCCCGTCCCCTCACCCCCGAGGATCTGCCGGCCATCGAGGCCAAGATGGCCGAATTGGTAGCGGCCCGCCTCCCCTACGAGCGGACCGAGGTGCCGCTCGAGGCGGCGCTGCAGGAAGCGCGGACTCTCGGGCAGTCCTTCAAGGTGGAGATCCTGGAAGGGCTCCGGGCCACCGGCTCGTCCCGGCCGGACGCGGAGCTGAGCGGTGAGGCCGAGGCGGGCGCGAAGACGGTCTCCTGGTACCGGACGGGGAAATTCCTGGACCTCTGCCGGGGGCCCCACGTCCCGGACACCTCCCACATCCCGGCCTTCCGGCTGACCCACCTGGCCGGGGCCTACTGGCGGGGGGACGAGCGCCGGCCGATGCTCACCCGCATCTACGGGACCGCCTTCTTCGACCGGAAGGCCCTGGAGGAGCACCTCTTCCGTCTGGAGGAAGCCAAGCGCCGGGATCACCGACGGCTGGGGCGGGACCTGGACCTCTTCAGCACGGCGGACGAGGTGGGTGGGGGCCTCATCCTCTGGCACCCCAAGGGGGGTCTCGTCCGCAAGCTCATCGAGGACTTCTGGCGGGAGGCGCACCTCAGCGACGGCTACGACCTGGTGTACTCCCCGCATTTGGGGAAGGAACTCCTCTGGAAGACGAGCGGCCACCTGGATTTCTACCAGGAGTACATGTACGCCCCCATGGAGTTGGAGGGCCAGAACTACTACGTCAAGCCGATGAACTGCCCGTTTCACATCATGATCTATAAGGCGAAGGGCCGCTCCTACCGGGACCTGCCGCTGCGCTACGCTGAGCTCGGGACGGTGTACCGGTTCGAGCGGTCCGGCGTCCTGCACGGGCTGCTCCGGGTCCGGGGTTTCACCCAGGACGACGCCCACCTCTTCTGCCGGCCCGACCAGATGGAGGCGGAAGTCCTCCGGTGCGTGGACTTCAGCCTTTTCATCCTCCGCACCTTCGGGTTCACCGAGTTCGAGACCTGGGTGGCGACCCGGCCGCCGAAGGCAGTGGGAGAAGAGGAGACGTGGGCGCGCGCCACTGAGGCCCTGAAGGGGGCCGCCCGGCAGGCCGGCCTTCCCTTCCAGGTGGAGGAGGGGGGCGGCGCATTCTACGGTCCGAAGATTGATTTAAAAATCAAGGACAGCCTCGGGCGACCCTGGCAGTGCACCACCGTCCAGTTCGACTTCAACCTGCCGGAGCGCTTCGACATCACCTACGTGGGCGAGGACAACCGCCCCCACCGCCCCTACATGATCCACCGGGCCCTGCTCGGCTCGCTGGAGCGGTTCCTCGGGGTGCTGTTGGAGCACTACGCGGGGGCCCTCCCCTTCTGGCTGGCCCCCGTCCAGGTCCGGGTCCTGCCGGTGGCGGAGCGGCACCACGGCTACGCGGAGGGCGTGACGGCAAGCCTCCGGGGGGGCGGCCTCCGGGCGGAACTGGACGCCCGCAACGAGAAGGTGGGATTCAAGGTGCGGGACGCGGAACTGCAGAAGGTGCCGTACATCCTGGTGGTCGGCGACCGTGAAGCGGCGGCCGGCTCCGTCGCGGTCCGCGCCCGGGGGCGCCAGGCGGACCTGGGGGAGATCCCGGCGGAGCAGTTTTCGTCCTGGGTGCGCGCCCGGGAGGTGATGCCGGCGCCGCGGCGTCGCGGTGATGGCGCAGGAGGAGGTGGGAGCCATCAGTAGGGGCACTCGCATTAACGACCGGATCCGGGTGAAGGAGGTGCGGGTGGTGGGCCCCGATGGGGTCCAACTGGGGATCCTCCCCATCCAGGAGGCTCTGGAGAAGGCGCAGGCCGTCTCGCTCGACCTCGTGGAGGTGGCCCCCATGGCCAAGCCGCCGGTCTGCCGGATCATGGACTATGGCAAGTACCGGTATGAGGAATCCAAGAAGGCCAAGGAGGCGAAGAAGAAGCAGGTCGTCATCCAGCTCAAAGAAATTAAAATGCGGCCGAAGACCGATGAGCACGACTTCAACTTCAAGACCCGCCACGTGGACCGCTTCCTGCGGGCCGGGCACAAGGCGAAGGTGACCATGATGTTCCGGGGCCGGGAGGTCATTCACACCCAGCTGGGAAAGCGGCTGCTTGACCGGCTGGCCGAGACGCTGAAGCAGATTGCCCTGATCGAGCAGAACCCCCGGCTTGAGGGGCGGAACATGACCAT
>JAHFDC010000066.1 GCA_023249205.1 Candidatus Methylomirabilota bacterium | reverse complement strand
GCGAACTACCGGGGCGAAGTGGCCAGCCGCTGGCGCTACCGGGATGGGGGGGGCGAGGTCGGCGTCATCGCCTCGGTCACGCAGCCCTTCTGCGGGGACTGCAGCCGTGTCCGCCTGTCGGCCGAAGGGATGCTCTACACCTGCCTCTTCGCGGCCAAGGGGCACGACCTGCGGGCGCTCCTGCGCGGCGGCGCCTCCGACGCCGCGATAGCGGACGCCATCGCGGCCGTCTGGCGGGTCCGTGAGGACCGCTACTCGGAGATTCGCTCGTCCGAGACGATCGGACTGCACAAGATCGAGATGTCCTACATCGGGGGCTGACCCTCGATCCGTCCAGCGAGGATGGATTCTCGTGCACGTGACCGATCCCCAGCGCTCCATCGACCCCGCAGACCTCGCTTTCCCGCGGACCCTCTACCGGCCCGAGGAGGAGCGGGACGCCTGCGGCACCGGCTTTGTGGCCAGCATCGCCGGGGAGCGCCGGAACGGCATCCTCCGGATGGCGGTGGAGGCCGTGATCAATCTCACCCATCGGGGAGCGGTCAGCGCCGATGGGAAGACCGGCGACGGGGCCGGAGTCCTCACCCAGATCCCCCACGACCTGTTCCGCCGCGACCTCCTGGGAATGGGCGTCCGGCTGGAGCGGGATGCCGACCTCGGGGTGGGGGTGATCTTCTTCCCCCAGGCTCCCGAGCGCCAGCGCCTCTGCCGGACGATCGTCGAGGGGACGCTCATCCGCCACGGGATCCGCCAGTTCGGGTGGCGGCCCGTGCCGATTGACCCGGGCGCACTCGGCGCCAAGGCGCTGGCGACCCTCCCCCGCATCGAGCAGGTCCTGATGGGCTGCCCCCCGGGGCTGGACGAAGAGGGGTTCGAGCGCGCCCTCTACCTGGCTCGCAAGGAGGTCGAGGAGCAGGTCCGCGGCGAGGACATCAAAGACTTTTACATCCCCTCCTTGTCGCACCGGACCGTCGTGTACAAGGGCCTCTTCGTCGCCCCGCAACTGCCCCGCTTCTACCGGGACCTGGCGGACCCGCTCTACACGACGGCGCTGGCCGTCTTCCACCAGCGCTACAGCACCAACACCTTCCCGACCTGGTTCCTGGCGCAGCCGTTCCGGATGCTGGGGCACAACGGGGAGATCAACACGCTCCAGGGGAACCAGAACTGGATGTACGCCCGGGAGAAGGATATGCAATCCCGGGTCTGGGGGACCCGGGTGGACCGGCTGCGGCCCCTGCTCACGCCGGGCGGGAGCGACTCCGCCCACCTGGACAACGTGCTGGAGGCCCTGGTCCTCTCGGGGCGCGACGTCCGCCACGCCTTCATGATGCTGATCCCGGAGGCCTGGGAGAACATGCCCCAGATGGACCCTGCCCTCAGGGCCTTCTACGAGTACCACGCCTGCCTCAGCGAGCCCTGGGATGGCCCCGCGGCCATCGCCTTCACCGACGGGGTGATCGCGGGGGCCACCCTGGACCGGAACGGACTGCGCCCGGCCCGCTATAAGGTGACCGCCGACGGGATCGTCCTCATGGCCTCCGAGGTCGGGGTGGTGGAGCTGGATGACGCCATCGTCGTCGAGAAGGGGCGGCTCGGCCCGGGGAAGATGATCGCCGTGGACACGGCCCGGGGCCTCCTGCTGCACGACGAAGAGATCAAGCAGCAGATGGCCACCCGGCGGCCCTACCGGGACTGGGTCAGCAAATACATCGCCCGCCTGAACTCGCCCCGCCCACGCGCCCTGGCCGTCCCTGCTGAGCGGGCAGCGGTCACGCGCTTCCAGCGGGCCTTCGGCTATACGGCGGAGGAGGTCAACCTGGTCCTTACCCCCATGTTCTCCGAGAAGAAGGAGCCGGTAGGCTCCATGGGGGACGACACGCCCCTCTCCGTTCTCTCCCGCCGGCCGCGGCTCCTGTACTCCTATTTCAAGCAGAAGTTCGCGCAGGTGACGAACCCCCCCATTGATCCGCTGCGCGAGCAGATCGTCATGTCCCTCAGCACCTACCTCGGGAGCCGGGGCTCCCTCCTGGAGGAGATGCCGGAATCGGCCAGCCTCATCCACCTGGAGAGCCCCATTCTCTATGACCACGAACTGAGGGGCCTGCGGCAGATGGAGGATCCCCTCTTTGCCTCGGTGACCCTCTCCACCTGTTTCGCCGTGGCCGACGGCGCGGGAGGGCTGGAGCGGGCGCTCCGGCGCCTGACGGAGGAGGCCAGCCGGGCAGTGGACGAGGGGAAGACGGTCCTGGTCCTGACCGACCGGGGGGTGGATCCGGACCACGCCCCCATGCCGATGCTGCTCGCCGTGGGGGCCGTCGTCCACCACCTCATCAAGAAGGGAAAGGGGATGCGGGCCGACGTGGTGGTGGAGACGGGGGAGGCCTGGGAGCACCACCACTTCGCCGCGCTCATCGGCTATGGGGCCGCCGCGGTGAACCCGTACCTGGCCCTCCAGACCGTCGCCGCCGTCGCGGCGGAGAAGCATGAGGGGAATAGCACCGCCGTCGAGAAGGCCCTGGAAAACTACAAGGCGGCCCTCGACAAGGGCATCCTCAAGATCATGTCCAAGATGGGCATCTCGGCCCTGGCCTCCTACCAGGGGGCGCAGATCTTCGAGGCCATCGGCCTGAGCGAGTCGGTGGTGGAGCGCTGCTTCGTCGGGACCCCCTCCAAGGTCGGCGGGATCGGCTTCCGGGAGATCGCGGAGGAGGGTCTGGCCCGCCACCGGGATGCGTTCAAGGCGGCGGAGGTGGCGCCGCTGTCCCACTCCGGCTACTACACCTACCGGGCGTCTGGGGAGCAGCACGCCTTCAACCCGCCGATGGTCAAGGCGCTGCACGCGGCGGTCCGGGAGGGGGACTACGCGCACTACCGCAGGTACGCCGACCTGGTGAACGGGCGGGAGCCGCTCGCGCTGCGCGATCTGCTCCGGTTCCGGCCGGGCAAGCCGATCTCGCTGGATGAGGTGGAGCCGGCGGAGGAGATCGCCAAGCGGTTCTCGACGCAGGCTATGTCCATCGGGGCGCTGGGGCCCGAGGCCCACAAGACGCTCGCCATCGCCATGAACCGGCTGGGGGCCAAGTCCAACACCGGGGAGGGGGGGGAGGACCCGGCCTGGTTCCATCCCCTGGCCAACGGGGATACGGCCAACAGCAAGATCAAGCAAGTGGCCTCGGCCCGCTTCGGCGTCACGCCCGAGTACCTGGTCCGGGCGGAGCAGTTGGAAATCAAAATGGCGCAGGGGAGCAAGCCGGGCGAGGGGGGGCAGTTGCCGGGCCACAAGGTGGCCCCCCACATCGCGCGCATCCGGCGGGCGGTCCCCGGGATCCCCCTGATCTCCCCGCCGCCCCACCACGACATCTACAGCATCGAGGACCTCTCGCAATTGATCTACGACCTCAAGATGGTCAATCCCCGGGCCAAGGTGGGCGTGAAACTCGTGGCGGAAGCGGGGGTGGGGACGATCGCCGCCGGGGTGGCGAAGGCCTACGCCGACGTCATTCTCATCAGCGGGCACGACGGCGGGACCGGGGCCTCCCCCCTCTCCTCCATCAAGAACGCCGGCGCCCCCTGGGAGCTGGGCCTTTCAGAGACGCAGCAGGTCCTGGTCCTGAACGATCTCCGCGGGCGCGTCACGCTCCGCGTAGACGGCGGCATGAAGACCGGGCGGGACGTGGTCATCGCCGCGATGCTGGGGGCGGAGGAGTTCGGGTTCGGCTCCGCGGCGGTGGCGGCCATCGGCTGCGTGATGACCCGCCAGTGCCATCTCAATACCTGCCCGGTGGGGATCGCGACGCAGAAGCCGGAGCTGCGGGCCCGCTTCAAGGGGCAACCGGAGGAGGCCATCTGGTTCTTCCTGCACGTGGCCCAGGAGGTCCGGGAGATCCTCGCCTCCCTCGGCGTCCGGAGGCTCGAGGAGGTCGTCGGCCGGACCGACCTGCTGGAGCAGATCCTGCCCACCAACCACCCGAAGGCCCACACCGTGGATCTGCGAGCGGTCCTGGGCGACCCCGATCCGGAGGGGACGCGACCCCGCCGGTGCATCCAGCCCCGCAACGACCGGGGGGACGTTCCCCTGGACGAGACGCTGCTCCAGGATGCCGCGCCGGCCCGAGAGCGGGGGGAGCCGGTTCGGCTGGCGTATCCGATCCGGAATATCCACCGGACCGTGGGCGCGCGCCTCGCCGGGGCGATCGCCGACAAGTACGGGGACGCGGGGCTCCCGGACGGTACGGTCACTCTGGAGTTCACCGGGAGCGCCGGCCAGTCCTTCGGCGCCTTCCTGGTCAAGGGGATGTCGCTGCGCCTGACTGGGGAGGCCAACGATTACGTGGGGAAGGGGATGAACGGGGGCGAACTGATCCTGTCCCCACCCGAGCGGGCCCGCTTCACCGCCCACGAGAACGTGATCCTGGGCAACACCTGCCTCTACGGGGCCACCGGCGGATATCTCTTTGCCGCCGGGCGGGCCGGCGAGCGGTTCGCCGTCCGCAACAGCGGCTGCACCGCCGTGGTGGAGGGGGTGGGGGATCACGGCTGCGAGTACATGACGGCCGGCTGCGTCGTGATCCTGGGGGAGACCGGGCGGAACTTCGGGGCCGGCATGACGAACGGGGAAGCCTACGTCCTGGACGAGGCCGGCGACTTCCCGGAGCGGTACAACCCCGAGCTGGTGACGATCGGACGGGTGACGGATCCCGAGGATGCGGAGCACCTGCGGTCTCTGATCCAGCGGCACCGGCGGGCCACGGGGAGCGCTCGGGCGGCCGACCTGCTCGCGCGCTGGGGGGAGGTCCTGCCCCAGTTCTGGAAGGTCTCGCCGAAGCCCCCGGAGGGGCTGCGCGAGCCGCCCCCCCGGGTAGAGGAGACCGCCGCCGAGCCCGCGGCGGCCGGGGCGCGGTAAGAGCGCGATGCCGGCGACCGGAGATGCCACCCTCATCATCGCCGCCAGCGAGGCGGACGCGAACCTCTACTACGCTGCGCGCTTTCTGGCTCCGGACCCGTTCATTTTTCTGGAGGTGGCAGGCGAGAAGATCCTCCTGCTGAGCGACCTGGAGATTGACCGGGGGCGCCAGCAGGCGGCGGTTCAAACGATCCTCCCCTTCAGCCGCTACGAGGAGGAGGCCCGGCGGGCCGGCGAGGGGACCGGCCTTGCGGCCGCCGCGGGGCGGTTGCTCAGGCAGCGGGGGGTGTCGGCCGTCCAGGTTCCGGCCAACTTTCCCCTCGGTCTGGCCGATGATTTGCGGGCCCGCAGCCTGACGGTCCGGGCGAAGCCTGACCCCTTCTACGAGGCCCGCACGGTCAAGACCGCGGAGGAGGTGGCCGCCATCAGCCACGCCCTGGCCGCCACCGAGGGGGCCATGGAGGTGGCCATCGGGGCGCTCCGGGCTGCCGAGGTCCGGGACGGCCTGCTCGTCCTGGAAGGGGAGGTCCTGACCAGCGAGCGGGTCAAGCGGATGATCGCCGGCTATCTCCTTGAGCGGGATTACCTGGCCGGGCACACGATTGTGGCCGGGGGAGAGCAAGCCTGCGATCCGCACGAGGAGGGGCACGGGCCGCTCAAGGCGGCCCAAGCGATCATCATTGACATCTTCCCCCGCTCCGTCGCGACCCGCTATCACGGGGACCTGACCCGGACGGTACTCAAGGGGCAGGCGTCGGATGCGCTCCGCAAGCAGTATGCCGGCGTTCGGGCCGCCCAGGAGGAGGCGCTGGGAAGCATCCGGGCCGGGGTCGAGGGGCCGGCGGTGCATGCCCGGGTTTGCGGTCTCTTCGAGGCACGGGGGTACCGGACGGGGGAAGTGGACGGCCGGATGCAGGGATTCTTCCACGGGACCGGCCATGGTCTC
>JAHFDC010000065.1 GCA_023249205.1 Candidatus Methylomirabilota bacterium | reverse complement strand
CCTCACGGAGGCCATCTCCGAGGGGATCGGCTAGTGCCGGTCGAACTCATCTGACCCAATCGTCTCAGACCGTTCTGCCGCGGGTCCTGTCGCCGGCGTGCCCCACTCGCGGCCGGGCTCCGTCACCCGCTCACCCCCTTCCGCAATGCGCTGCATTGCGAAAGGAGGCTGAGGGGGTCCCACTCCGCCCGGCCGCTCGGGGGCAGCGCCCGGCGCCACCCGCGGCTCGGCTGCAATGCGAGGTGTAGTTCGTTGGAGCTAGACTAGAGGGCGTACCGCATGGGGATCACGGGGGCGACCCGGCTCTGCTTCATCCTGGGCCGCCCGATCGCGCACACCCTCTCCCCCGCCATGCACAACGCGGCCTTCGCCGCGCTGGCCTTCCCCTACGTGTACCTCCCCTGGGCGCTCCCGCCTGACGGGCTGGCCGCCGCCACCGCGGCCTTCCGCGGGATGGAGAACTTCGCGGGCGCGAACGTGACGGTGCCTTACAAGGAGGCGATCCGGGTTCACCTGGACGCCCTCTCCCCCGAGGCGGAGGGGATCGGGGCGGTCAACACCATCGTCCCGCGGGAGGGGCGCCTGGTCGGGCACAACACGGACGGGGAGGGATTCATCACCTCCCTGCGCGAGGAGGGGGGGGTGGACCCGCGGGGGGCCCGGGTGTTCCTGCTGGGGGCAGGGGGCGGGGCAAGAGGTGTCGCCTACGCCCTGGCGGCTCACGGGGCGGCAGAGATCCGTGTGGCGAACCGGTCCCCGGGGAGGGCAGAAGCCCTGGTGGCAAGCCTTTACGGGCGCTTCCTGAGGTGTCAATTCCTGGCACTACCCTTGCAATCCCCCGGGGGTGCCGAGGCCGTCAGGTCGGCTGATGTCGTGATTAACGCCACGTCGGTTGGCCTCGCCCCGGGTGAAACGCTCCCGCTGGACCTGGATGGGTTGAGGCCCACGACACTGGTTTGCGACCTGATTTACCGGCCCCCCGAGACTGCCCTGCTGCGGGTTGCGCGGAGCAAGGGGTGCCGGGTGCTGAACGGGCTCGGGATGCTCCTGCACCAAGGGGCCGCCGCGTTCCGCCTCTTCGCGGGCGCGGAAGCACCGCTGGAGGTGATGCGGGCGGCCCTCGCGCAGGAGCTCGCGCGCTCTTGACAGCGGCGGAACCGCGGGGCCTATAATACCCCCCCCATGGCGCCCGCCCGGCTCCGATCCGCGAGCGCATCGCCGGAGGTTTTCGGTTCATGGCTACAGGGACCAGCCGCCTTGGCGAGATGTTGGTCAAGGCGAACCTGCTGACCGAGGAGCAACTGAAGAAGGCGCTCCAGCAGCAGGATGGCCAGGGCGGCCGCCTCGGCTCTCACCTGGTTAGGCTAGGGTACATCAGCGAGGACGACATCACCTCCTTTCTCAGCAAGCAGTACGGGGTGCCATCCATCAACCTCTCGCACTTCGAGATTGATTCCGGCGTCATCAAGCTCATCCCCGGTGAGATCGCCCAGAAGCACATGGTCGTCCCGATCAACCGGACGGGAAGCGTGCTCACGGTGGCGATGGCCGATCCCTCCAATATCTTCACCATTGACGACATCAAGTTCATGACCGGCTTTAAGGTGGAGCCGGTGGTCGCGGCGGAATCCTCCATCAAGAACGCGATCAATAAGTATTACGACTCGGCGGGGATCGTGCAGGATATCATGAAGGACTTCGACGACCGCGATGTGAGCCAGGTCGAAGAGGCGGATGAGCAGATCAACACCGCAGAGTTGGAGAAGGCCACCGAGGATGCCCCGGTGGTCAAGCTGGTGAACCTGATCCTGACCGACGCCATCAAGAAGGGGGCCTCCGACATCCACGTGGAGCCCTACGAGAAGTCGTTCCGGGTCCGCTACCGGATTGACGGGGTCATGTACGAGGTGATGCAGCCCCCCATGAAGCTCCGCGCCGCCATCACCTCCCGGCTGAAGATCATGTCCCAGCTGGACATCGCCGAGCGGCGGTTGCCCCAGGACGGCCGCATCAAGATCAAGATGGGGCAGCGGGAGATGGACTTCCGCGTCTCCACCCTCCCCACCATCTTCGGGGAGAAGGTGGTCCTCCGGCTCCTGGACAAGTCCAACCTGCAGCTCGACATGAGCCGGCTGGGGTTCGACCCGAAGGCCCGGGAGGACTTCGAGAAGGCCATCCTGGCCCCCTACGGCATGGTCCTGGTGACCGGGCCCACCGGCTCCGGGAAGACCACCACGCTGTACTCGGCGCTCAACCGCCTCAACACCACCGAGACCAACATCATGACCGCCGAGGATCCCGTGGAGTACAACCTCCCGGGCATCAACCAGGTCCAGATGAAGGCCGAGATCGGCCTGAACTTCGCCGCGGCCCTGCGCGCCTTCCTGCGCCAGGACCCGGACATCATCATGGTGGGTGAGATCCGGGACTACGAGACGGCGGAGATCGGCATCAAGGCGGCCCTTACCGGGCACCTCGTCCTCTCGACCCTGCACACCAACGACGCCCCCAGCACGGTCAGCCGTCTCCTGAACATGGGGGTGGAGCCGTTCCTGGTGGCCGCCTCCACCAACCTGATCATGGCCCAGCGCCTCTGTCGGAAGATCTGCGCTGCCTGCAAGGAGGAGGTCCCGCTCCCCCGGGGCGCCCTGGTGGACCTCGGCTTCTCCGCGGAGGAGGCCAAGGCCATCAAGACCTTCAAGGGGAAGGGGTGCATGGCCTGCAGCGAGACCGGGTACAAGGGGCGGATCGCGATCTACGAGGTGATGATTATCACCGAGCAGCTCAAGGACGGCGTCCTCCAGGGGGCCTCCGCCGCGGAGCTCCGGGAGTTGGGCCGGGCGAACGGGATGAAAACCCTCCGGGAGGCAGGGCTCCAGAAGCTCCGCGAGGGGGTCACCACCATCCAGGAGATCATGCGGGTCACGAGCGGATCGTAGCCGGGAGGTAGGAGAAAAGGCCTGGGCGTTCGCGGCCGGGCGCGCACCGCCCGCCGGGGAAAGGGAGCGGAGGGATGCCGAACCTCCACGAGTTGCTCAAGGAGTTGGTGGGCAAGGGGGGCTCCGACCTTCACATCACCACGGGGGTCCCCCCCATGGTGCGACTCGACGGCCGGATCAACCCCATGGGCGCCGATCCGCTCTCGGCGGCCGAGACGAAGGCCCTCGCCTACAGCATGCTCACCGATGCCCAGAAGCACAAGTTCGAGGAGAACCGGGAGCTGGACTTCTCCTTCGGTGTCAAGGGGCTGGCCCGCTTCCGCGCCAACGTCTACCTGCAGCGGGGGGCCGTGGCGGTGGCCATCCGGACCATCCAGACCAAAATTCATACGTTCCAGGAGCTGGGGCTGCCCAAGATCGTGGAGGAGCTCTGCAATAAGCCCAAGGGGCTCGTCCTGGTGACGGGGCCGACCGGCTCCGGCAAGTCCACCACGCTGGCCACGATGGTTGACAAGATCAACAGCGAGAAGCAGGAGCACATCGTGACCATCGAGGACCCGATCGAGTTCGTCCACCAGCACAAGAAGTGCATCGTGAACCAGCGGGAGCTGCACAGCGACACCTTCTCCTTCAAGAACGCCCTCAAGTCGGTCCTCCGGGAGGATCCGGACAAGATCCTGATCGGAGAGATGCGGGACCTGGAGACCATCGAGGCCGCCCTCGTCATCGCCGAGACCGGCCACCTGGTCTTCGCCACCCTCCACACCAACTCGGCGGAGCAGTCCATCAACCGGATCATTGATGTCTTCCCGGCGCACCAGCAGCCCCAGGTGCGGGCCCAGCTCTCCTTCGTCATGGAGGGGGTGGTCTGCCAGACGCTGCTCCCCAAGACGAGCGGGCAGGGGCGGGTCCTGGTCCTGGAGATCATGGTGCCCAACGCGGCGATCCGGAACCTGATCCGGGAGGACAAGGTCCACCAAATTTATTCGACCATGCAAACGGGCCAGGAGAAGTTCGGGATGGTGACGCAGAACCAATCCCTCCTGGACCACTTCCTGAAGCGGAATATCTCCCTGGAGCAGGCCCTCGCGGCCACGACGCGCCCCGACGAGCTGATGCAGATGACCCAGCGGGCCCAGCCCGGCGCCGCGGTTGCCGCCCGACGCTAGGCGGGAGCGCGCCCCGCGCGGGCGCGGGGAGAGGAGCACGCCATGCCGATGTTCGCGTACGCGGGACGGACCCGGGGAGGGCAAACCATTTCCGGGGAGATGGATGCGCCCAACCGGGAGGCGGTGGTTGCTCAGCTCCGGAAGCAGCAGATCCTGGCCACCACCGTCAAGCAGAAGGCCAAGGACGTCGAGTTCACACTTTTCGGGTTCGTGGGGGGGGTCACGGACAAGGACATCGCCGTCTTCACCAGGCAGTTCGCCACCATGATTGACGCCGGGCTCCCCCTGGTGCAGTGCCTGGAGATCCTGGCCATCCAGCAGCCCAACAAGGGCTTCAAGAAGGCGCTCCAGGACATCCGGCAGAACGTGGAGGGGGGGGCCACGTTCGCGGCCGCCCTGAAGAGGCATCCCAAGGTCTTCAGCCAGCTCTACTGCAACATGGTGGAAGCCGGGGAGGCGGGGGGTATCCTGGACACCATCCTGAACCGGCTGGCGGCCTACATCGAGAAGGCCATGCAGCTCAAGCGCCGGGTCAAGTCGGCCTTGATCTACCCCAGCGTCATCATGACGGTCGCGATCTCGGTGGTGATATTCCTCCTGCTGTTCGTCATCCCGACCTTCAAGTCCATGTTCGAAGGGTTCGGGGCCAGCCTCCCGCTCCCCACCCAGATCGTCCTGGAGGCCAGCCGCATCACCCGGACCTACTGGTACATCTTCGCGGGGGTGTTGGCGGGGGCCGTCCTGGGGCTCCGCTTCTACTACAAGACGCCCAACGGCCGAAAGGTCATTGACGCGCTGCTCCTGAAGCTGCCGGTCATTGGGGAGCTGATCCGTAAGGTCGCGGTGGCCAAGTTCACGAGGACGCTGGGAACCCTCATCTCCAGCGGGGTGGCCATCCTGGACGGCCTGGAGATCACCGCGCGGACCGCGGGGAACAAGATCGTCGAGGAAGCAGTGATGCGGACCCGCGCCAGCATCGCCGAGGGGAAGACCATCGCGGAGCCGCTGAAAGCCTCCGGCGTCTTCCCGCCCATGGTCGTTTCGATGATTGCCGTCGGGGAGCAGACGGGGGCGCTGGACGCGATGCTGAGCAAGATTGCCGATTTCTATGATGACGAGGTGGACGTGGCCGTCAGCAACCTCACCTCACTGCTGGAGCCGATGCTGATGGTGTTCCTGGGCATCGTGATCGGCGGCGTGGTCATCGCCATGTACCTCCCCATCTTCAAGCTGATCACGGTCATCGGCAAATAGCGGCGCCCGCCGCGGGGGGCCCTGCCGGAGAGGCGGCCAGCGGCCGCCTCATCTGGTCTCGGGGGGACGATGGGAATGCCGAAGGACCTGGGGACCTCCAGGCATGAGATGCTGACGCGCCTGAAGTGGCTGCTCGGCCTCCGCCTGGCCGTGGTCGGCCTCTTCCTGGGCTCGGCGGTGGTGATTCAGCTCCGGACCGAGCCCCCCTTCCCCCCCGAGCCCCTCTTCGCCATCATCGCCTTCGTCTTCCTCCTGAGCCTCCTGTACGCGGTCGCCCTTCCCCGGATCAGGAACCTGGTCTTCTTCTGCTCCTGCCAGGTGGCCGTGGACATCGTCGTGAGCACCGGGTTGGTCCATGTCTCGGGGGGCAGGGACAGTCCGTTCACCTTCGTCTATATCTTCCCCATTTTCGCCGCCGCCACCCTGCTCGGGAGGCGGGGCGGGCTGGCGATGGCGGCTCTCGCCAGCGTCCTGTACGGCGGCCTGATCAACCTGGAGTTC
>JAHFDC010000064.1 GCA_023249205.1 Candidatus Methylomirabilota bacterium | reverse complement strand
ATCGAGTTCCGCCTGAAGAGCGACAAGGTCAGCAAGTTCCCCCACTCGATTGACCTCCACGCCGTCACGGGACCCGGCGGCGGCGCAAAAAGCGCCTGAAGTCTTCACGGGGAAAGGGGAGGGTAATCGATGAATGCAAGCGAGCACCTCGAAGAGCGCAAAGAGGCCTCGACGGCCTCACTGGCCCTGGTCGTGGGAATTTTGATTGGCTCGGCGCTGGCCTTCGTCCTGGCCACGGCACCTTTCTCGGCCCTCCTGGGTCCCAGCCAGGCCGCCGTGCCGGCCATGTTCCACGGGCTGGCGGCCTTCCTTTACCTTTTCGTGGGAACCATCGGGCTCTACCTGGCCTGGCGTCTCTGGACCGGGCGGATCCGGGCCTTCGCCGACCTCCAGCTCCTGGCTACGGTGTCCGCCACGCTGTCGCTGCTGGCCATCGTCTTCGGGAACTGGCTCTACATCTACTACCGCGCGAAGGACCCGGCGAGCCCGCGCTCGTGGTTCCTGGCCAACGTGCCGGTGATCCACAAGATCTTCTTCGAGTTCAAGGAGTTCATCGCGCTCTTCACCCTGCCCCTGACCGTGGCCGCCGCGTTCATCCTCTGGTACTACGGGGCGCAGGTCCTGGACCGGAAGTGGATGCGGTACACGGTGGCCGTGCTCCTGGCGCTGGCGTTCTTCTACCTGGTGGTTGCCTTTGGGCTGGGGGCCGCGGTGACGAAACTAAAGCCCGCGTAGCGGGAGAGGAGAGCGACCATGAGCGCGACGGCCGTTGAGCGGGACCGCGGGGTGGAGGTGGCGTGGAGCCCCTCGCCGGAGCAGCCCCGGGAGAGCGGACCGGCGGTGGCGGCTCCCCTGGCGGCCGCCCTGGGGATGATCACGCTGGCCGTGGTGAACTTGGGCACCGCAGCCTCGAAGGCCTTCAACGAGTGGGTGCACGGCATCGGCAAGCTCTGGATGCCGGGAGCCGAGGGGATCGGGCCGTACTCCGGGAAGCAGACCCTCTCCTTGCTGGTGTGGATCGGTACCTGGATTGTCCTGCATGGGGCGCTGCGGAACCGGGACCTGAACCTCGGGCGGTGGCTGATCGTCTTCCTGGTTGGGATCGGCATCGCCACGACCCTGCTGTGGCCCCCGGTGTTCGAGTATCTAGCCGGCCATTAGACCCGGCCCGCAAGGCGAAAGGGGGCAACAAGCTATGAAACGCGCGCTCACAGTCGCAATGGGGCTCGCCCAGGCAATCTTCCTCTGCGAATACCGGTAGGAGGTGACACCGTGGAGAAGAGAAAAGACTTGGGACGAGCCGGACCGCAAGAGGGGCATACAAGGCGAGGAATCACGAGGAGTCTCATCGCCCTTGGCCTGCTGCTGCTGGCCTCCCACGCCGGGGAAGCGGCGCAAGGGAAGAAGCCAGATAGGGAGTTCACCTTAACGGTGAGGGAGACCCCGCACCAGTTTTTCCCTGGCGGGCCGACCATCCTCACGTGGGCCTTCAACGGCACGGTGCCGGGGCCGGAGCTCCGCGTGAGGCAAGGAGAGCGCGTCCGGGTGACGTTCCGGAACGAGACGAACTCGGAGCACACCATCCACTTCCATGGGCTCCACCTCCCCAACAACATGGATGGCGTACCCGGAATCTCCCAGGACCCCGTGCCGCCCGGCGGGACCTTCGTCTACGACTTTGTGGCCTGGACCCCGGGCACCCACATGTACCACTGCCATGTCAACAGTCCGCACCACGTGGACATGGGGATGTACGGGGCGTTCATCGTGGAGCCCAGGGACAAGCGAGGCGAGCCCCGGGTGGACAAGGACGTGACCCTGATGCTGGACGAATGGATCATTGACGAGGACTCGGGGGACCACGCGACGATGAGCCACCCCCGGCTCTTGAAGGACGCCAATTACTTCACCATCAACGGCAAGAGCTTCCCGGCGACAGCCCCGCTGAGGGTCAAGGAGGGGGAGCGCGTCCGGATCCGGCTCATCAACATCGGCTATCTGGTGCACTCGATGCATCTCCACGGGCATGCGGGCGAGATCACCCATACGGACGGGCACCGCCTGCGGGAGCCGCTGCACAAGGACACGGTCCTCATTGGGCCGGGAGAGCGGTACGACTTTGTCTTCACGGCTAACAACCCCGGGACGTGGCTGTTCCACGATCACATCATCCCGTTCGTCACGAACGATGGCGACTACCCTGGCGGCTTGGCAATGGCGATCGTGTACGAAGGCAAGGCCACTTCGCCGACCAAGCACAAGGACCATTAGGTGCAGGCGGCCCGCTCGGGTGCAGGATAGGCGGACCGGGGCCGCCCTGAAAGGAGGGACGGTGATGAGGGCATGCAGCTGGATCCGCCCGACGCTCACGGCCCTGGCGCTGGGCCTGCTGCTCTCCCCGGCGGGGGCGCGGGCCGGCCCCGGACCCCTGGTGGGGGTAGAACTTGTCAAGGACATGCAGATTGCCCTGTTCGTGTGGCCGGCGGAGAAGGGGATCGTCCTCCCGCCGCTTCATACCCACCCCCACGGGGAGGGGGAGCCGGTCGGGTCGCCGACCCACCATCTGAGGTGACAGCCTTTGACACGATCCGCCGGATGAATATCCCGTACCTGAGCGTCACGGCCACGGTCCAGAACCGGCTGACGGGCCGGGCCTTCACGGTGGACCTGCTCCCGATGATCGGGAATACCTTCCACTACGGGGACAACGTGACGCTGGTGAAGGGGTATCGCTTCAGCATTTTCCTGGACATCCGGCCGCCAGACCTGATGCGCAGCAGGGAGCAGAAGGACGTCTGGAGCACGCCGGCTCGGGCTGTCTTCGAGTATGAGTACCGCTGACAGCGGTCCTCGGTCCCCGCGATCGGGCAGCGGGGCCCATGGCGGGGGGCGGGGCGACCCGCTATCCGGAGGGAGCGAACCCGTGCAAGACTCGCCCCAGCGGATCCTTGTCGTGGAGGACGAGGAGGATATGGCGGTTCTCCTCCGCCGCGCCCTGGAGCGGCGTGGCTTCAGCGTGGATTTGGCCAGCGACGGCGCGGAGGCGCTGGCGGCGCTGGCGAGCCACCCCTATGCCCTCCTGATCACCGACATCTTCATGCCGCGCATGAACGGGCTCCGTCTTGTGGAGGCCGCGCGCCAGCGCTGGCCGCACCTGCCGGTCATCCTGATCACCGGGCTGGGTGACTGGCAGAGTTACGTCCGGGCGATGGACCTGCACGTGGCGGCCTACCTCACCAAGCCCGTCCGGATCGGCGATCTCTTGGCGGCAGTGCAGCGGGCCCTGGACCCCCTCGCCCCGGCCTGAGGCAGAGGCCTCAGCCCCGTCGCGCTTCCTAACGCCCGACAGGCGGGCCGGCTCAGGGGTGTCGGCAGCTCCCTCCGGCCCCGCACAGGCCCCAAAGCCGTGCTCCTGCAGCCCATTTTCCCTTGACAGGTTGAGAAGGAGGGTGGTACACAGAGGCCAGTTTTGCGTCGCTTTTCACAAAGTGAGCGGCCGGCGGCCAGAACGCAGCGCGCGTGATGCCCTTTCGAGGGCATTTTTCGTGTAGGCCCGGGTTTCCACACCACCCACCGTCCCACGGGTCACGGCTGCCCCGCTGGCCCCGGCTCATCAACCGCTCCGTCTCGCACGGGAGGGGGAACACCGATGGCGGCCGACTACGCGTACCCGGCCTTCTTCCTGCTGATCGGCGTCCTCTTCGTCATCTTTAATATTGACGTCCTGAGCCGGCTCATCCGGCCCTCCGCCCCGAACCCGGACAAACTGTCCACCTACGAGTGCGGGGAGGAGCCGATCGGGCAGGGCTGGATCCGGTTCCACGTCCGCTACTACCTGTACGCCCTGATCTTCATCGTCTTCGCCGTGGAGGTGGTCTTCCTCTTCCCCTGGGCGGTGGTCTTCAAGTCCCTCGGCCTCTTCGCCTTCGTCGAGATGATGATCTTCATCGCCGTCCTGCTGGTCGGGTTCGCCTACGCGTGGGCCAAGGGGGCGCTGGAATGGGTGTGATCCAGAACCTCCCCCCCGGCATCCTCACCACCTCCCTCGACTGGCTCTTCAACTGGGCCCGGAAGTCCTCCCCCTGGCCCATGACCTTCGGGCTCGCCTGCTGCGCCATCGAGATGATGGCCACCGGGGCCTCCCGCTTCGATCTGGACCGGCTCGGGGCCGGGGTCTTCCGCCCCTCCCCCCGCCAGTCCGACGTCATGATCGTGGCCGGCACCGTCACCGAGAAGATGGCCCCCCGGATCAAGCTCCTCTACGAGCAGATGCCCGAGCCGAAGTGGGTCATCGCCATGGGGGCCTGCGCCATCTCCGGGGGCCCCTTCTACTACGAGGGCTACCACGTGGTGAAGGGGGTGGACCAGGTGGTCCCGGTGGATGTCTACGTCCCCGGCTGCCCCCCCCGCCCCGAGGCCCTGATCTACGGGGTGCTCAAGCTCCAGGAGAAGATCAGCCAGATGACGATCGCGCGGCGGGCTCCCGCAAGCGCCGGGGCGCGGGCCGCGTAGCCTGCTCGAGGATTCGCCGTGGCGGAAGCGGAGAAGGGCGCGCACAAGCCGGCCGCGGCACCCCCCAGGATGGCGGAGGCCGAGGGGACGCCGGAGGCGAAGGCTTTCCTCGAGGCGCTTAGGGCAAAGGCCGGTGACGCCATCGTCGAGGCCCGGACCCGCGGTCGGGAGGTGGTGGTGCAGGTCCGCCCCGACCGGAACGTGGAGGTGGCCCAGGCCCTCTCGGACATGGGCCTGGAGTACATGAACTGCCTCTGCGGGGTGGACTGGATCGAGCAGAAGAAGATCGAAGTGGTGTACAACGTCTCCTCCTTGAGCCATCCGGTCAAGGTGGAGATGAAGGTGTTGCTGCCGCGCGAGGACCCCCGGGTGCGGACCGTCGTCCCGCTCTGGGCCTCGGCCAACTGGCACGAGCGGGAGACCTACGACCTCTTCGGAGTCGTCTTCGAGGGGCATCCCGACCTGCGGCGGATCCTCCTGCCGGAGGACTGGATGGGCTACCCCCTCCGGAAGGACTACGAAGACGAGCGGATGCCCCGCTTCGACGCCGCCGAGAAGAAGCGGCGCGCGCGTCTGTACAGCAGGGACGCGGAGGCGCCGGCCGAGGAGGGGGAGTAGGCATGGCCACGCGAGCCATCACGCGGCCGCCGACGGCAGAAGAGCTGATGGAGACTCGGGCCTCCGAGACCATGGAGGAGATGTACGTCAACATGGGCCCGCAGCACCCCTCCACCCACGGGGTCCTCCGGCTGCTCCTGAAGCTGGACGGGGAGATCGTCCTGGACGTCTGGCCCTACATCGGGTATCTGCACCGCTGCCACGAGAAGATCGGGGAGAACCGGGAATACATCATGATCATCCCCTACACCGATCGCCTGGACTACCTCGCCTCAATGTACAACAACTTCGGCTATGTGCTTGCCATAGAGCGCTTGGCCGGCGTAAAGGTCCCCGAGCGGGCCGAGTACATGCGGGTCATCCTCGGGGAGCTCCAGCGGATCGCCTCCCACCTCATCTGGCTGGGCACCTTCGGCCTGGACCTGGGGAATTTCACCATCTTCATGTGGTGCTTCCGCGAGCGGGAGATGGTCCTGGACCTCTTCGAGGCTGTCAGCGGCCAGCGCCTCAATTACTCCTTCTTCCGGATCGGCGGGATGCCGATGGACTTCCCGGAGGGGTGGGTCGGGGACTGCAAGGCGTTCCTGGAGTGGTTCAAGCCGCGCCTCCCGGAGTACGACCGCCTGACCACCGACAACATCATCTGGCAGAAGCGGACGCAGGGGGTCGGGATCCTGACCCAGGAGGACGCCCGCGCCTACGCGGTGAGCGGGCCGATGCTCCGCGGGAGCGGCATCAAG
>JAHFDC010000254.1 GCA_023249205.1 Candidatus Methylomirabilota bacterium | reverse complement strand
CAGCCCAGTCCGTACGGTGCCTCCGACATATCGTAAAAGCCGAAAATCAGCGCGGAATTGTCGTTGACCGTTGTCCGCACCTCCGGATTCAGCAGCGCGCAGCCGCTCACCAGGGCCGCCAGGAGCGCCACCCCGGGGCGTGTCCGAGGACCCCGTCCAATGGTCATCGGTGCCTTCCTCCTTCCTTTGCTATCGCGAAGATCCCTAGAAGAATCGCCGCTCGTCCCGCTGGCCCGCGTGCAAATCCCAGGCCAGCGAGACCACCCTGGCTGCAAGTCTGCGTCCCGCCCAGGGGTCCCGAAGCGCCCGGCCGCCCTTCTCCTCTCCTGACGGTCGCGGGTATCGGTGGGACGATTCAGCCGCGTCATCCGACCTCCCCCCGCTCGCCCGCGGCTTCCCGAGCCCTGGCCCCTGCGGCAAACATCCCGTCCGGAAGGGCAAATGTCACCCAGGTCTCCCTTGACCGATGCCGCAGCATGGGCGAACATGCACCTGATGGAGTCGGTCCACTCCTGAGGAACGTTCTCCCCGTCTCCCGAGTTAAAATGGGCAGGACGCCCCTCCGGAGGCCGGAACGGACCCTCAAATGGATTCCCCGCGCATCCTCGCTGTCGCGACCGCCACCCCGCCGCGCCCTTTCACGCAGGAGGAGATCCTCGTCCTCTCCGGCTACGCCGATGAGCGGCGGCGCCACTTCTTCACGGCGAGCGACATCGAGACCCGCCACCTGGCGATTGACCCGGCCACCTTCGACCCCACCGAGTCGCTCGACGCGCTGAACGCCCGCTTCGCCGAGTTCGGGCCGGCGCTGGCGCACCAGGCGGCGGCAGCGGCACTGGAGCGGGCGGGGCTCGAGCCGGGCGCGGTGGACTTCGTCGTGACGACCACCTGCACCGGCCGACTCTGTCCCAGCCTGGACACGCTCCTCATCCGGGACCTGAAGCTCCGGGAGGATGTGCAGCGGGTCCACGTGGGGGATACGGGGTGCGCGAGCGGGATGGTGGCCCTCCAGCAGGCCAGCCACTACCTGGGGGCGCGCCCCGGCCGCCGGGCCCTGGTCGTGGCGGTGGAGATCTGCTCGGCCGCCTACGTCCTGGATGGGGCGCTGGAGACGGCGGTGGCCAACGCCATCTTCGCCGACGGGGCCGCGGCCGCGCTTCTGGGCCCCGGCGAGGCCGGCCCCGCGCTGCTCGCGCACCAGACCCTCTTCCGGTCCGAGTATCTCCCCCTCATGGGTTTCACCTTCCCCGGGGGCCGTCCGCGGATCCGCCTCTCGAAGGAGATCCGCCACATCGGGGGCGAGATGGTGGAGGCCCTGGCTACCCGGATCCTGGCCGCCCACGGGCTCGAGCAGTCCGCCATCCGCTTCTGGGTCCTCCACTCCGCGGGCCGCAGGGTCATTGACCACGCCCGCCGCCGCCTCGGCCTCACCGAGGCGGATGTGGGCTTCTCCCGGGGCGTTCTCCGCCGCTACGGGAACATGTCGTCGGCGACTGTCCTCTTCGTCCTCGAGGCGGTGATGGCCTCCGGCCAGCCCCGTCCCGGGGACTACGGCCTCATGATGGCCCTCGGCCCCGGGTTCGCGGCCGAAGGGGCTCTCCTCCGATGGTGAGGCCGGCCCTCCTCCCTCCACTTCCACGCGAGACCGAGACCACCGAGCGGATGGATGCCCCCGATCTGCCGCCCGCGCAGTTGGCCGGAGCCCTCCGGAACCTCACCCGGCTGAATACGTGCTTCGGCGGGTTCCGGGTGGCCGCGCGCTTCACGGCGCGGCACCTCGCTCTGCGAGGGAAGGGGATCACGCTCCTGGACGTCGCGACGGGCGGGGCGGACATCCCCATCGGCCTCGTCCGGCGGGCGCGCGCCGCGGGGCAGCGGCTGCGCGTCGTCGCCCTCGATCTGCACCCGCAGACGGTTGCCCTTGCGCGCGAGAGATGCCGCCCCTTTCCCGAGATCACGCTCGTCCGCGCCGATGCCCGCGCCCTCCCGGCCCGGGCGCGAAGCGTGGATCTCGTCCTCTGCAACCTCACGTTGCACCACTTCGACGAGCGGGGGGCGGTCCAGGTCCTCGCCGAGATGGCGCGCGTGAGCCGCACCGCCCTCCTGGTAAACGACCTGAGACGGAGCCGCCTCGGGCTCCTGCTCACCACCCTGCTGCTCTCCCTGTGCCGGAACCCCCTCACCCGGGCGGATGGTCCCCTCTCCTTCCGGCGCGCGTTCACGCTGGAGGAGATCCGGGGGGTGGTCGAGAGGGCGGGCCTCCGGGCCCCCCGCCTCCGCCGGCGCGCCTGGTTCCGTTTTGCCCTGGAGGCTGGGGCCGGGGCGCGCAGCGCCCCGTGACGGGCTCGACGGAGGAGGGGCCGTGACGGGCGGGAGCCAGGCGCAGGTCGTGGTGGTGGGAGGGGGACCGGCAGGGGCCGTGGCAGCGCTGGTCCTGGCCCGGCGAGGGGTCGAGGTTCTTCTCGTGGACCGGACCCACTTCCCCCGCTCAAAGCCGTGCGGCCAGTTCGTGGGGCCCGAGGGGGCGCGCCTGCTCGGAGGTCTCGGCCTCGGGGACGCCATCCGGGAAGCGGGGGCGCGGCCGCTCGCCGGGGTGCGCATCGAGGCTCCGGACGGGTCTGTCCTGATCGGCCGGTTTCCCCCGGGCCCGACACCCGGCC